>CAZIRA010000046.1:0-16983 GCA_964541615.1 uncultured Paludibacter sp. | reverse complement strand
ATTTATACAGTTATATTTCTAATTTCTAATTTCTAATTTCTAATTTCTAATTTCTGACTTTAAACTTTATCCAATGGATGTTTCAATAATAGTTCCTTCATACAACGAAGCTGAATCGCTACCAAAACTCTACGAATGGATTGAACGTGTGATGCTTGAAAACAAGTTATCATACGAAGTAATTTTTGTGGATGATGGCAGTACAGACGGTTCGTGGACGGTGATTGAAGAATTGCAGGCAAAATCGCCGGAAAATGTTCGTGGAATAAAATTCAGACACAATTACGGCAAATCACCTGCCCTTCATTGTGGATTTCAGGAGGCAAAAGGTGATGTTGTAATCACGATGGACGCTGACTTACAGGACAGCCCGGATGAAATTCCCGAACTTTTCAACATGGTGAATGATGGAAATTACGACTTAGTTTCGGGTTGGAAACGGAAGCGGTACGACTCCAAGCTGACTAAAAACCTGCCATCCAAGCTCTACAACGCCACTGCGCGCAAAGTGACCGGCCTCCGCTTGCACGACATGAACTGCGGACTGAAAGCTTATCGGAACGAAGTAATAAAAAACATTGAAGTGTATGGTGATATGCACCGCTACATCCCCTATCTTGCAAAAAACGCTGGTTTTACACGCATCGGTGAGAAAGTGGTGACGCACCGCAAACGCGAATTTGGCGAATCGAAATTTGGGATGAGCCGCTTCGTGAATGGCTATCTAGACTTGATTACGCTCTGGTTTTTGTCCAAATTCGGCAAAAAACCGATGCACTTTTTTGGACTTTGGGGCAGTCTGATGTTTATTCTCGGATTTATCGCGGTGGTGGCAGTGGGCGTAAATAAACTTTTAGCGCTTTACAACCACGTTCCGGCTAGATTGGTGACTGACAATCCCTATTTTTACCTTTCCATTCTGGCAATGATTTTAGGAACGTTGCTTTTTCTTACCGGATTCCTGGGCGAACTGATTACGAGAAATGCTCCGGAAAGAAACGATTATAATATTGAGAAGACGATTTAATTGACGGAAGTCGTCAGACCGATGAAGGATGTCTCATTAAATTTAGTATAAAATGAAACAGCTTTTGCTCATAGGATTAGGCGGATTTATTGGAAGCATTGCCCGGTATTTGGTCTCGAAACTGAATATCACGTGGCAGTTTTACAACATTCCGATGGGCACGCTGATAGTGAATATTGTTGGAGGCTTGCTGATAGGGTTTATTTCAGGACTTCTGGTTCATAATATTTTGACCGGCCAGAATGTAAAGTTGTTTTTGATAACCGGAGTATGTGGAGGTTTTACCACATTTTCAGCCTTTGCGTATGAAAATGTACAACTAATACAGGAAGGGTATAATGCCACTGCAATTATTTATATTGTTTCAAGTATTTTGTTCAGCATTTTGGCTGCGCTGGCAGGACTTTGGTTTAGCAAACTGATAGTATAACACAAAATTAATCAAAACAATGGAACTATTAAAATACACAATTCCTGCGCTATTGGTTCTGCTTGCGGCCTATTTTTTGCTGCACCGTTTTTTCAAGAATGAAGCAGAAAGAAGAGCATTGGAACTGAAAAAAACAAATCTGCAGCTGGTCACGCCAGCCCGGATGAGGGCATATGAGAGATTGGCGCTTTTGCTTGAGCGTATCAATCCAAACAACATGCTGATTAATAAAATTGAGGAATCAACGACCTGTATGGATTTTCAGGCATCTGTTCTGAGTGATATACGCCGTGAATTCGACCACAATATTTCACAGCAGATCTATGTAAGTGAAGGACTTTGGGAAGATATTGAAGATGCTCGTGAAAACCTGATTCAATTGATCAACGCAGCGTCAACTCAGTGCAAAGCTGATGAACCTGCCACCAAGCTGGCAAGCATCATCATTGAAGTGTATAACACGCCGGAGGATACCGCTCTTGAGTCAGCCATGAGAACGCTGAAATCTGAAGTAAAACAACTATTCTAAATGAAAAAAACCGGACTTAATATATTAATAATCATCTTTTTATCCATAGGATTTTTTTCTTGCAATACAGATGAAACTTGCCGGAAAAGCCGGACTGTTTTGCTCGGCATGGATTTTTACCTGGATACCATCAACAAACAAACCAACCAGGTGGTAGTACAAAAACTGACCATTGACAGTCTATGGGTGTTGGGAGAAAATCTGGATAAATTCTTTTATGCAAAACAAAAGACGAACACGATAAAGCTTCCATTGAATTTATTTGAAAATGAGACGAGCTTTCAGATGAGGTTCAATAAAACGACTGACACAGTGACCATTAAGTATAAAAACATAACTGAATTTCTTTCGCTGGATTGCGGCTACATACGTACACACGAAATTGATTCAGTAATTTCTACCAGAAATTTCATTGACAGCATTACAATTCTCAATCAAAAAGTAGGCACAATATATGTCGAAAACATTAAGATTCATCATAATAAATAGTGTTTTCTTATTGGGTCTGCTGTCCGAAATTCAGGCACAGGAGGCGAAGCCCGCAGAAAAACCAGTGGAAAAACCGACTGAAAAAACAGATACTGTCAAAACAAAAATCTGGCAGGGTTTTTTTGTTGAATTTGACGTGGCACCATTGGTAGAAAGTGCTGTGATTAACAAATATGCCTACTCCTATCAAGGAAATGTGATGGCAAATCTCCACAACCGCTTTTTCCCGCTTGTTGAACTTGGATTTGCCGGAGCTGACAAAACAAATGCAATCGGCACCACTTACAGAACAAGCGGAATGTTTCAAAAAATTGGCATTGATTTCAGACTTTTAAAACCAAATCCGGCGGCTTCAATCAAGCACAACTTTGTGTTGGGAGGACTAAGACTCGGGATGAGTCGTTTTAACTATTCCATCAACAATGCGCTGATTGAGGATCCATATTGGGGTGGTTCTGAAATTATTAATGAAAATTCGATTCCTGCTACAAAATTCTGGCTTGAATTTACAGCCGGTATGCGTGTTTCTCTTTATGAAAACGTGTATGTAGGTTGGAATGCCAGAAACAAAAGGCTGTTGAACAAGACCAAAGAAGGTGAAAATTCTCCCTGGTACATTCCCGGTTACGGATTGGGAAATTCTTCCGTATGGGGATTCAGCTATACTGTGGGATATAAATTTTAGTTTCAGGTTTTCATAAATTCATATTGAACAAAATAATATAACAAACAAATAAAAAGACAATGAATTCAACTAAAGAACTTAATCTTGCTGCTGACAACATCCGTATTCTTGCAGCGGCAATGGTAGAGAAAGCAAATTCCGGCCATCCGGGAGGAGCAATGGGAGGAGCAGATTTTATCAACGTGCTCTATTCAGAATTTTTGGAATATGATCCGGAAAATCCACGTTGGGAAGGACGCGACAGGTTT
Organism: uncultured Paludibacter sp.; assembly: GCA_964541615.1. Classification (GTDB taxonomy): domain Bacteria; phylum Bacteroidota; class Bacteroidia; order Bacteroidales; family Paludibacteraceae; genus UPXZ01. The sequence goes on along the minus strand of CAZIRA010000046.1, from coordinate 13,575 downwards.
TTTTTAGACCCTGGTCACATGTCGCCGATGCTATACTCGGTTTTGTCGCTGACCGGGAAATACTCCATGGATGACTTGAAACAATTCCGTCAATGGGACAGTGTAACTCCCGGACACCCGGAATTAGATGTTGATCGCGGTGTGGAAAACACTTCCGGTCCTCTTGGTCAAGGTCATACGTTTGCAGTTGGAGCAGCCATTGCTGCCAAATTCCTGAAAGCTCGTTTCGGCAATTTGATGAATCAAACAATCTACACATTCATCTCTGACGGAGGCGTTCAGGAAGAAGTTTCTCAAGGAGCAGGACGTATTGCCGGTCACCTGGGACTTGACAATCTGATTATGTTCTACGACTCAAACAATGTTCAGCTTTCTACCTACACCAATTCTGTAACAAGCGAAGACGTGGCTATGAAATACCGCGCCTGGGGATGGAATGTAATTGAAATCAACGGAAACGACGTTACTGAAATCAGAACTGCGCTGAAAGAAGCCAAAAAAGAATCTGAAAAACCTACGCTTATCATCGGAAATACTGTGATGGGAAAAGGTGCTGTGAAAGCAGACGGTAGTTCTTACGAAAATCAGGTGGATACTCACGGACAGCCTCTTGGTGCAACCGGAGCCAGCATTGCGGAAACTATCAAACATCTGGGCGGTGATCCAGAAAATCCTTTTGTGATTTTTGAAGAAACAAAAGCACTATATGCACGCCGCAATGAAGAGTTGAAAGAAATTGTGAAAGCTAAAAAAACTGCTCAAAAAGAGTGGGCATTGAATAATTCTGAACTGGCTGTAAAATTTGCCGCTTATTTCTCAGGAAAAGTTCCTGATCTGAACTGGGCATCTATTGAGCAAAAAGCTGATCAGGCTACACGTGCGGCTTCAGCTACCGTTCTTGGTTTTCTGGCAGAAAATGTAGAAAACATGATTGTTTCAAGTGCCGACCTGAGCAACTCTGACAAAACTGACGGATTCTTAAAAAAAACCAAACAGCTTGAAAAAGGCAATTTCTCAGGTAAATTTCTTCAAGCCGGTGTTTCTGAACTAACCATGGCCTGTCTGGCAAACGGTATCGCGCTTCACGGCGGTGTATTCGTTGCCTGCGGTACATTCTTCGTATTCTCCGATTACATGAAACCAGCTGTTCGTATGGCAGCTATCATGAAACTTCCGGTGAAATATGTTTGGACTCACGATGCATTCCGTGTTGGTGAAGACGGACCTACCCACGAACCAGTAGAACAGGAAGCACAAATCCGCTTGATGGAAAAACTAAAAAACCACCACGGCGAAAATTCGATGTTAGTGCTCCGTCCTGCCGATGTGGAAGAAACTACAGTAAGTTGGAAAATGGCGATGGAAAATGAAGCTACTCCTACTGCTCTGGTGCTTTCCCGTCAAAACATTACCAATCTTCCTTCTGAAAACAGAAAAGAAGCTGCATATCAGACTGAAAAAGGTGGTTATGTAGTAGAATGTGATGGAAATCCAGACATCGTACTTCTTGCTTCCGGATCTGAAGTTGCTACGCTGGTTGATGGTGCTGCACTGCTTCGTGCCGATGGAATTAAAGTACGCATCGTTTCTGTACCTTCTGAAGGATTATTCCGCTCACAATCAGCTGAATACCAAGACAGCGTATTGCCAAAAGGTGTAAAACGTTTTGGATTAACTGCCGGACTTCCAGTGAACCTGCAAGGTTTGGTTGGTGAAAACGGAGCTGTTTGGGGGCTTGAATCTTTCGGGTTTTCAGCACCTTACAAAGTTCTTGACCAAAAACTCGGCTTTACAGCTGAAAACGTTTACAAACAAGTAAAAGCTCTCTTATAATTTCTAAATAATTGAGCAGATGGATACTATTCAACTCTTTTCGAAACCAAAGAAAGAGTTGAATAGTTTCATTTTCAGAAGTTTAGCACGCTTCAAAATTTCAATAGTTTATTGTCAATAACGACATTTTTGTAAAAATTTATTTCATTTTTCTCTAATGGATTTTCTAACAATCCTGCTGATTGCCGTCGGTTTGTCCATGGACAGTTTTGCAGTATCTATCAGTCGGGGCATCTGCACAAAACAACTAAAAATCACTCAAGCGCTTCTCTTGGCAGTAATTTTTGGATTTTTTCAAGGATTTATGCCGTTGATTGGCTTTGGAGTCGGACTGGTTTTCTCGGCTGAACTCAGGGCAGTCGATCATTGGATCGCGTTTGTTATTTTATTTTTGATTGGAGCAAAAATGATTTTCGAAAGCTTAAAGCATGCAAAAAATGATGAAAGTTGTGATTGTGATGGAGAATGCGGCAAGCGTAATTTCCGGTTAAAATACCTGACGATACTTGCCTTTGCCACGAGCATTGATGCCATGGCTGCAGGTCTTGTTTTCACATCATTTCCTGATAGAATTATCCCAGCCGTGCTTGTAATCGGGCTTACGACTTTTGCGTTTTCGTACCTTGGAGTAAATTTGGGCTATAAATTCGGCTCGAAATTTAAGTTCAATTTCGAAGTTTTTGGAGGAATTGTGCTGGTTATTATAGGTTTCAGGGTTTTATTTGAACATTTGGAATATATTTGAAATACATTTTATTAAACATTATTTAATGGCATTGTCAAAATTATTTTTTGATTTGCATTAAATAATTTCTCATCAGATCGATTCATAAATCGACACGTATTATTATGGAAATAAAAGTAGAAGAGATAGAAAAATCGACATTTGCAGTTACGGAGTGGACAAAACAGCTGCTACAAAATTGGGGTGTATCAGCTGATTTTATCAACTTGTTTAATCTTTTACTTCAACTCGCAATCGTCCTGCTTTTCACCTGGGTATTCCAATGGATTGCACGAAAAATAATTGTCGCTGTGTTGAAACAGCTTAGGAAATTACCAAAAATGCAGTTGGCAGAATACCTGTTGGAAAATCGATTTCCAACTTTTCTTGCGCTGATCGCTCCCCTCACGTGGATCCGAAATACCATACCGATTGTTTTTGAGAATTTTCCAGCGGTAATTTCTACCATCACCAATTTGACCAATATTTTCATCGTATTGATGATCTTTTGGCTGATAAGCTCTTTCCTGAGTTCACTTTCAAAATATTTACTGACACTTTCAAAATTCAGTGACAAGCCAATCGAAAGCTATTTCCAGGTAATCCGGATAATTGTTGCTATTTTCTGTGCAGGTGCAGTATTCACCATACTCTCGGGTAAAAGTTTCGGTGCGTTTTTCACGGCAATGGGCGCTGCATCGGCTGTTATGATGCTGATTTTCAAGGATACAATTCTCGGTTTTGTAGCCAGCATTCAGGTGAGCACCAACGACATGGTGCGCATCGGCGACTGGATTACGATGCCGAAATACAATGCTGACGGCGATGTAACTCAGATTACGCTCACCACTGTAAAGATAAAGAATTTCGATAAAACTATCACCACTATTCCAACTTATGCACTGATTTCAGATTCATTTCAAAACTGGCGAGGTATGGAACAGGATGGCGGCAGGCGGATAAAACGCTCCATTTTTCTGAAACAATCCACATTCCGCTACATAGAAGACAGCGAACTGGAAAGATTCAAAAAAATTCAATCCATCAGCGGATATATTACTGAAAAACAGGAAGAAATCAATGCGTTTAATGCAACTATCGGAGCCGACCGATCCATTCGTGTAAATGGAAGAAATCTGACCAACATCGGACTTTTCAGAAAATACACTGAAGTTTATTTGAAAAACCACCCAGGCATCAATAAAGACATGACCATCATGGTCAGACAGTTAGCTTCGACTGAAAGTGGACTACCATTGGAAATCTACTGTTTTACCAACACTACGATTTGGAAAGAGTACGAAAACATCATGGCAGATATTTTTGATCACCTGACTTCTGCAGTTAGTTATTTTGATTTGAAGATATTTGAAAAATTATCAGATACCGGTTTGGCAGATTAAAATCTAATTTCCCGCTCTCCTATTTATACTTTTCATAGTTTATTTATTCTGCAAAAATAATTTGTTAAATATTGTAAGCTACCTATTAATATTTGAAATAATCACTAACTTTGCATTTCAAAGTACTTTTATTTATTGAAACAATATGGAAAAGCAACACGAGGATTTGAGAGCCATCCGCGAAATGATGGAAAAATCGACTAAGTTTTTATCACTCAGTGGATTGTCAGGAGTATCAGCTGGCATTACGGCATTGGTTGGATCTGCATTTGCTTACTTTTATATGGCAAACAAAACAGCCACAAACTCACCCTATGAAACTACCGATTTGATTATCCTTTCCGGCACATCACTGGCAGTATTGTTCGTTTCATTTGGATTGGCCGTTTTTTTCTCACGGAAAAAAGCCCACAAGAAAAACCAAAGGCTATTGAATAAAGCCACCATGTACACGATTTACAACATAGCTGTACCTCTCGTTGTGGGTGGAATATTGTGCCTTTTGATGCTTATTCGGGGTAATTATGAATTCATAGCTTCCATTACCCTTATTTTTTATGGGCTTGCTCTTGTCAACGCCTCAAAATACACCTACGATGAAGTTCATTATCTGGGATTGACAGAAATTTTCTTTGGTATAATGGCTGCAATATTCGTTAGTATGGGACTAATGTTTTGGACTATTGGATTCGGAATCTGCCACATTCTTTATGGAGTGTTTATGCATAATAAATACGATAAATAATTCTCCATGTCAAACATCATCGCAAATTTAAATAAAGCTTTTGACAGCAGGATACGGTTGGGGATCATGTCGGTGCTGATGGTCAACGAATCGGCTGATTTCAACACGTTGAAAGAACTGCTGGAACTGACCGACGGCAATCTGGCAAGCCATATCAAAGCGCTTGAAGGGTTGAATTACATCGAAACGAAAAAGCAGTTTATCGGGCGGAAACCAAACACAAATTATGAGATTACTGCACTTGGCAGGAAAATTTTTCAAGAACATTTAGACGCATTAGCAAATTTAATCGGGTAATTTTTTTTGAACTTTAACTTTGCATTTCAAAGTACTTTTACAAAATAGACATACTTATTTCATTTACAACATTTTAAAAAATATTTTATGGAAATCAACAATTTCAAAGCTGAGAAATTCAGCCAGTCGATTACGCTAAAAGCAGTAATTATCGGATTCCTGACACTATTAATGCTGATTCCGGGCAGCATGATTCAAGGTCTAATCCAGGAAAGACAAGCCAGAAGTCAGGAAACCATTTCGAAAATCAATGCGAAATGGAGCAACAGCCAGACCATCAACGGCCCGGTGCTGGTCATCCCCTATCAGAAAAAAACGACCGACAGTAAAAACAATGCAGTCACTGAAACGCACAGTTTCACGCTTGCACCTGAAAATCTGTCGATTAAATCAACCTTAATTCCGGAAGAGCGTCATTATGGAATTTACAAATCGATTCTTTACAACAGCAAACTGTTGATTTCGGGAAATTTCAAGCCGACAGATTCATTGCAATTTGATGGAGTTCCGCAGTGGCAGTCGGCTTATTTGCGGATTGGGATTTCAGATTTGAGAGGAATTTCAAACAACATAGATTTTGATTTGAATGGAAAACATTTTGGTGCTTTTGCTGGAGGTGGTAATGATTTTGTGGGGGAAGGATTGATTATTCCGCTTAAAAATACTGATTTTCTTCCGTCGAATCTACCAATTTCATTCAGCAGCAAGTTGGATTTGAAAGGAAGCAGCGATATTAATTTTATTCCTGTCGCACAAACAACAAATGTGAAAGTGAGCGGCAAGTGGAAATCACCGGGATTTATCGGAAGTTTCACACCTGAATACAAGCTGGATAATGAAGGATTCAATGCCGATTGGAAAGTGCTTCACTTCAATCGCAATATTCCGGAAACATGGACTGATACAGATTTTTCGGCAAAAGAAGATATGAGCTTCGGCGTAAATCTTATCAACACGGTGGATCATTACCAGCTTAATATGCGCTCAGCCAAGTATTCGCTGATGTTTATCGCGCTTACGTTTGTGGTGTTTTTCTTCGTAGAATTGCTCACCAGGACAAAAATCCACCCGATCCAGTATCTGCTGGTAGGAATTGCACTGATTCTGTTTTACAGCCTGCTGCTTTCCTTGTCAGAGCAGCTGAGTTTTGGATTGGCGTACCTCCTGGCCGGCATTGCCACAATAGGATTAATCGTAGTATTTGCCCATAAGATTTTCAAAAATAGGAAACAAACCGGAATCCTCGCACTGATTCTTACCATTTTGTACATTTATCTGTACGTCATTCTGCAACTGGAAGATGTAGCAATGTTGATTGGAAGCATTGGGTTGTTTATTATTCTGGCGATAATTATGTTCCTGACACAGAGAATTAAGTGGTATAAGGATGAACTGTAAGAAAAGTAAAATTCATTAATACATCAAATAAGTTTCACTTGAACTAAAAAAAATCAGAACGGGATGTTCTGATTTTTTTTTGAATTTTATCGGACAAGTCAGGACAAATTTCCAAATAACTCTAAAATCATCTTACTCTTATCCACTTCCACAATTCTTTCCAGCTTACCTTTTTTCCATACATCAGAATTCCTGTACGGTAAATTTTTCCGGCAAACCACGTGGAGGCAATAAATGAACTGATAAGCACCGCAAGCGAAAGCAGAATCTGCCACGTAGGAACATCATACGGCACGCGTGCCATCATTACCACCGGTGATGTGAAGGGAATTATCGATCCCCAAAATGCCAATGCACTGTCGGGGCTTTGAGCTGCAAAAATTCCAATAAATATGGCAAAAATAATGGGCAAAGTGACCGGCATGGAGAACTGCTGTGTATCAGTTTCGTTATCCACGGCTGATCCAATAGCGGCAAAAAGTGAAGCGTAAAGCAGGTAACCACCAAGAAAATAAAGTAAGAAAAGCACTGCTACTTTCGCAAAATCAAATCCGGAAAGCATTGAAAAAACCTTATTCATCATATCTGCGGAATCACCTTCCGGAATGGCCGTTTGTCCCACCTGCATAGCTTCAGGCATGGGAGACGCATTAAACCCGGCACCAAAAACAGCAGTTCCTATTGTGCTCAAAATCAACGTAAACACAATCCAAATGCTGAACTGGGTTAATCCTACCAGCGCAATTCCAATGATTTTTCCCATCATAAGTTCAAATGGTTTAACAGAAGAAATAATCACCTCTACGATTCGGCTCGTTTTTTCCTGAAGTACACCAGACATCACCTGCGAACCGTAGCTCATGATGAAGATGTAAATCAAAAAAGCAGCAGCCATACCGATAATTAACGCCATTTCAGCTGAACCCTCTTTCTCATTGCCGGAACTGTCCCACTTGATGGTGGATATACTGACATTTGATTTTGATTGTTCGATTTTTTCTTTCAAGTCCTTTATATTGAACGATGCTAATTTTTGGTCACGAACATAGTTATTAAGCTCATTGGCAATGTAGGTTTTCAATTCCATGTTGATCTGTTTTTCCGAATAGATCGTCACTGCATCAGGATTATTCACCAGATTATCAGACACATAAAGTACTGCGGTTAGTTCTCCGCCCTTCTTAATTTTCTTATCCGATTGTTCTTTTCTAACTTCTTCAATCGTAACATCGGTGAAAACAAACGTATATTGTTCGTTGCTTTTCAGCACATCTTTCAGCGATTTTGTTTTGTCCACCACCACGATATTTTTAATAGTGTCGTCTTTCAGCGTCGTAATCCACATCGGCAGTATAATCATAGCAGCCATGAAAATCGGCGTAAGAAACGTGAGCAACAAAAACGATTTTTTCATTACCCGGGAAGTGTATTCTCGTTGGATAATAATTCCTATTTTACTCATAATTCAGCCTCCTATCCCACTAAAGAAGGGATTTGGAGAATATATTAAAGTTAGTACAAATAAATTAAGTCAATATAAATGAGGAAAATCTTTAGACTCCCCCTTTTAAAGGTTGGGGGGCAACCGTCTTTATAAAAATATCATTCATCGTCGGCAAAAGCTCATCGAAGGAATAAACCTGTGTTTGAGCAATGATTTCCTGAAGGATTTCGTTGTTGGTTTTGCTGTTGGTCTTTTTCAGGGTTGTTTCGAATATGCCATTTTTCTGATTTTGAGAAGTAATTTCGCAATTTTCAAGTACAATTGACTCAGAAGTTTTCACAAATAAGCTTTCAGAAGCATGTGAAGCACGTATTTCAGCTACATTTCCCTGAAGAACGATTTTAGATTTATTGACCAAAGAGATATTTTCGCAAAGTTCTTCAACTGACTCCATATTGTGCGTGGAAAAGATAATGGTTACGCCCTGATCACGCAGTTCCAGAATTTCACGTTTCAGTAAATCGGCATTTACAGGGTCAAATCCGCTAAAAGGTTCGTCAAATATCAGCAGATCCGGTTTGTGCAAAATCGTGGTTATGAACTGTACTTTCTGCGCCATTCCTTTGGAAAGTTCCTCCACTTTTTTGCCCCACCAGTCCTGAATTTCAAATTTTTCGAACCAATATTTCAATGCTTTCAGAGCATCTGATTTGGACATTCCTTTCAGGCGAGCCAGATAAACTGCCTGTTCACCTACTTTCATTTTCTTGTAAAGGCCTCGTTCTTCGGGCATGTAACCGATGTTTCTGACATCCTCAGGCTGTAATTTTTTGCCGTTAAGCAACACTTCACCGCTGTCAGGTGCCGTAATACAGTTGACAATACGAATCAGCGTTGTTTTACCTGCGCCGTTCGGGCCAAGTAGTCCGTAAACAGTACCTTTCGGAATATCCAAGCTCACACCATCCAGTGCAAGGTGACCTGAGTACTGTTTTACAACGTTATTTATTTCTAAAAATTTCAATGTAGCCCCCTAAATCCCCCTCAAGGGGGACTTTTGATTAAAAGTTAATTAGTGTAATATATTAATTATTTGTCTTCAGTCTTCCAGCTTTTTCACATCTTAAACGAAACGCTTACGCCAAGAAAGTTATTTTGTGGATTAACAAGGAATGAACCGAGCATCAGCACAAAATCATACCACATATGCGCCGCCACTGCCGGGCCAATGTTATAACCCCTTCTCTGAACGTCATTTCCAAGCAGATATCCGGCTACTGAAGCTACTGCAACCTGAGTAAAGGTGCCTACATAATCAGGTTTCTCTGACATAAAAAGATTTGTCAGGTGCGCTCCTCCAAAAAGCAGACTGGAATATATCAGCCCTTTTCGCTGGCCGTAGCGGTAGTCCATTATCGGCATCAGTGCATTTCTAAAAACATATTCCTCTGAAACTCCTGCACCAAAACTCGCCATCAGCGAAACACCTCCGTAGAGTGCAAGCGCCTGATTAGGATTGACATACTGATCCATAACCATCATCTGATCCACTTGTCCGAAGTAGCGATTGGGTTTTGGACCCAGCAGAAAAAGCTCCGCAACAGCTGCTGCAACAAAGATTCCGGTAATCGAAGTAAAAATATTTTTTGGCTGGAATGGCGCTAACAGTAAATCGTTGTATTTGATCGGATCATACCGAAAATCCGGATTCCTGTATTTGATATACTCCATCCGGTTTCTGAAAAAATCTACTTTATCCACATTGTATGCCTGTAAACCAATTAATAGCGGAAAATTTGCGTAGGGTGAAGTGCTTTCAACTCCCATTTTATCCGCATTTAACAATCCATATGCTATACCACCCACCGTCAAACCCGAGAAAATTAATCCTTCACCAAACCTTTTATCGTAAAAATGAGTTCCACCCGGCACATAAAGTGTCCAATTTGGATAAAGCTTGGGAAAAGATTCAACTTTATTGTTAAAAGTTATATTTGTAACGCTGTCTCTTAACGCATTAGAATTTATATCCAAAGAATCAATAACTTGAATATTAATACTGTCTGTCGGATTCTGAGCAGTCAAAACTCCAAAGAAGACAAAAATAAATATCAAAACAATGAACTTCATTAATGCTTATTAAATATTGAATTTGTTAATCGCTATCGTTAAAAAGTTTTTTTCAATCGTAAATTTTCAAATTATAAATCCCGGTTTTACATTTTCCCTTCATCCGCAAAACTGTAATAACTCCTTCCCGCAATGATTATATGATCCAAAAAACGAACTCCGATAGCTTCACAACCGTTTTTGATTTTTTGTGTAATACTTAAATCTTCACGGCTCGGATTGGATTCGCCTGAAGGATGATTATGTGCTACCGCAACTGCATGAGCAGATTTCTCCAACGCCAACCTAAGTAATATCGGCACATCCACTACAGTTTGTCTCATGCCGCCTTTGGTCAGGTTTGTGGTTTCCATTACTTTATTGGCACCGTTCAGAAAAACAATCCAAAACTCTTCGTGATTCAAATCCTCCATAATTGGTCCGAAAAGTTCAAACAAATCCCTGCTTTCTGTGATCTTTTGTCTTTCAAGCACTTCTTGTGAACGTCTTCGTTTCCCAATTTCCAGTGCAGATATTAATGTAATGGCTTTCGCCTCACCGATTCCTTTGTACCGCTCCAAATCGGAAATTGAAAGTCGTGCTAACTCGTTCAGGTTATTGTGATTATCATTCAGAATCCGTCGGCAAAGCTCAACGGCTGTTTCTTCCGTATTCCCTGAACCGATTAATATTGCCAATAATTCAGCATCTGAAAGGGCTGTTGCACCTTTTTTCATCAGCTTTTCGCGAGGGCGGTCATCATCAGCCCATTCGGTTATGGTTAAACGTTTTGTCATAGACCCCTAGCCCCTAAAGGGGAAAATTATAAGTCAATAAAAATTTTTTCTTAATATCGTAAAATAAACAAGCATTAAAAATCCCCTTTAGGATTTAGGGGTAGATTTCTCCAAATGTCTTATCACCTCCTCGTTTGTATCGTAAATTGCCAAATCAATTTTATTCAGCTTTCCATTGTCAACAAACGATTTTATCAGCGGATACACAGGATATTCTTCAGTCCAGTATCGTTTGCAAAGAAATATCATCGGACTTGCAAATCCGTAGCTTTCATAATGATTTTGAGCCAAATCCATGAAAATTTCCTGCATGGTGCCGGCGCTTCCGGGTGAGAAAATAACTCCGCCTTTGGCAATGGCAAGCAAACCTTCCTCACGCAGACTATTCTCAAAAAACTTGGCAATGTGCGTGGCAAAAGGTGTAGAAAGTTCGTGACCATATAACCAGGTCGGGATGCCGAGACTATTGAAACTGGTTCCCGGATATTTTTCGAGAACCTGATACGAGGTTTTCAGCCAATCGGGATGCGAATAAATAGGTGCCGGTTTCAGCATATTGACTGCATCTTCTAACTCGATATCCATTTTTCCAGAAAACCAGGCACCTACATGTAATGCTTCCATAGCGCCCGGACCGCCGCCTGAACACATCAGATAGCCTTTTTCAGTCAATGTCTTGGATAGTTTGGCAGTCTGCAAATAGAGCTCATCATCGCGTCTGAGCTTATGTCCACCCATAATGGCCAACACTTTTCGTTCATCGTAAGCCGATAAAAACTCGTGTTTGGCATCGTATATGGAATGGTCGTGAAGCGAACGGGCAAGCGTTTCTTTAATGTTACGCGTTTCTGATCCGCCCATTTTTTTATAGTAATCATATACGATTTTATCCATCGTTTTCAGGTAAGAATCCGGCTGATTAAAATCATAGCCATTGTAAAGTGTATCTTTATTGTAAAGTCCGGATGGATAAATACTGTATGGCACATTCAGATGAGGAAAAATGTAATTGTTTGAATACAGAAAGTTATTCAATTTATCCGACATTTTGCAATCAAGGAATAAGCAGTTTCGCACAGAGATACTCATTAATCTATCTTCCACAGCCGTTAAATCCAACTCCTGAAAAGCCAATTTTGTAAGCTTTTCATCCTTTACAACTTCCCGTAATATATCCTGTGATTTTATTTTGCGCATGTTTTTAGATTTTTTGATTTTAGCACTCTAAAAGTCCCTTTACGAGGAAATCAGGAGGCTAATATCCTGATTTTTCCAGTAATTCCTGGTAATTATTCATCTGCATCAATTCAGGCAGAGTTACATTTTTATTTTTTTCCATAAAACTTTTTACAATTCGCAATCCCAAGTACTCACCCAATCTTCCGGGTGATTCTTGTGAAATTGGAGCTGTGAAAGGTGCTATATCCATATATTTTCGGATAAGTTGCTGATCGGTTGAAAATAAATCTTTCTGAGCTACAATCGCTTTCCAAATATCTTTTTCATTGTCCACTGCCCATTGCCATTGCGCCGGATTATAGCCGATTATCTCATTTTCATTTCTATCCGGCGAAAAAACTGAAAGTAAGTAAAGCCTTTTTCCACGAAACAACATATTATCCAGCAATCGATTTTGCCTGCTGTCAAATCCGAAATTACTAAATATCACTGCAGAAATCACGTCAACCGGCAATCGTTCAGAAGCAAAATTTTGAAGCATATAATCGTACATAATCTCTTTGTAAGGAGCAAAATCAGCTCCAAGATAAAAATCTGTCCCTATTCCAAAAAATGAACGGTCACGATTCATAATCATGGGTACATTCATTCCTGAAACATAAAAATAAAGTTCAGGCAAAGTCAGATTGGGAAAATAATGGTGGATGTAAGTAAATGCGTCAGAAATTTCGCTTTGAACGGATGATATATCGGTGAATTTTTCCAAAACCTGGCTATTTACCTCTTTTACAAGCGGATAATTTACAAAATCACTTAATATCTTTCCTATCGAATCCGAATTATTTATCGAGGAATTTGTCATATTCTCAATAAACAATGGAAGGAATTTCGGATATTTCTTTTGCAACATATCTACATACACCGGCAAGTTCAAAGTATCCAAATGAATAAGATCTTTATCAAAACGATGAATTTCAACTTCAATTCTATTTTTATCAGTGTCAATCATGAATCTTTCTTTTTTAGCACACGAAGCAAAAAGAATAGCAATGACAAAAAGTGCTATGTAAGTTCTATTTTTCATTATAATTTACAAAAATAATAAATTTAACGGAAGAAACGACTTGAAATTACATAACCGCCAATTTTTGGAAAAATAAAAAATGTTTTTTATCACAGTTTTATCCTTTTTTTTGTAATTTTGCAATTCAAATTGTCCTATGGTGTAACGGTAGCATACCAGTCTCTGAATCTGTTTGTTCTGGTTCGAATCCAGATAGGACAACAACAAACGGCAATAAAGGTATCTGTGTTGTCGTTTTTTCGTAAAGGGGTACAATATAGGGTACAATTAATTGAGAATAATTGATTTTTATCGAAAATTAGATGTATCTTTGTATCACTTCCCTGCGGCTTGCCGTTGGTAGGTTAAACACAAAAAACGGTCGGGGTGGTTCCTGACCGTTGCTTATAGTAAAATGACTTAGCTGCTATTTCATTTGGATGAAACAATATCATTAAATTGAGAAGATAAATGCTATCCATCGATCCATCGACATTACACTGAGCTTTATTCTTCCTCATCTTCCTGCTGATCTGTTTCTCTTATAGCATCATTTCTCAACGCTCTCAACTTATCTTCCAGC
>CAZIRA010000045.1:0-18889 GCA_964541615.1 uncultured Paludibacter sp. | reverse complement strand
ATTTAAGGAATTGAACTATAATTTCATCTTTCATTGACAGCAAATTGCAAAATATCTATTGCTATACAACGAAATTTTTGAGAAGAAAGCTGCTTGAAACTTTATATTTTTACTCTCCTTACTTTCAGCTTACTCAAGTCCATGTTTCCAAGTTTATGGTCTTGCGCTTTTGAAATATGAGATACTTTATCCAGCGGCATGTCACGAACCTGGCTGAAGAAGTTTACAGCAGCTGTGTCAACTGCCACTATATCTTGTGACATGAATAAGCCTTTTGTCAAAACAACGTCTGCTGCAGATTTTCCACGAGGCCCGCTCGTTTTCATCAATCTGTAGGCATCCACAATGTTTAGTACCGGACGTTTGTCGTAAGTGCAGACATCGGCAATACACTGCTGCAGGTCATTTGCGTGGAAGAAACCCCTGTCCCAAACAATTCCCATGTAGTTTTTCATCGAAATGGTCATTTGAGCACCACCGTGATTTTTCAAAACCGGCATGTTAATCCATTTGTCGCAGTCAACAATTGCTTCGTGAATTTTTGTGGTTTTCAGGCTTTTGCCGTTAGGTAGAGAAACTTGTTTGTAGTAGCTCTCCTGATGCGCAGGAACAACTTTTGCACCGGCTTCTTTTGCAGCTGCTTCAATTCCGCTGTTGGCATAGCATTTACGCCAATCATCACAAGTGTGGTCAAATACGGTAACTTCTTTCGCGCCTGCTTTGAAACACTCTTTTATTACGGCTGAAACTAATTTCGGGTTTGTGTTGGCTGCCAATTCGGGAGATTTATCCCAACCGATATTTGGCTTTATAACCACTTTATCGCCTTTTTTGATAAATTTTCCCATACCGCCCATTTCGGCAATCGCCTTGCGAAACATGGCTTCGGGCTCACCACCGAGCACCGCGACCAAATCATAGTTGGCGGTAACGCGGGAAGTTTGAGCGTTAACAGATTGAGCCATGATGCCCAAGCTTCCGTCTTCCTTTATTGCAACTGTACCTCCTACTGTTGCTGCACCTGTCAATGCGAGTGACCGTAAAAATTTTCGTCTGTCCATGGTTTAGTATTTTTGTAAAATTATAAATTTTTAAATCTGATTTAACCTAACTTTTATCTCATATACTCACATCGAAACCTCCAAAAACGGTGGTTCCAGGCATCGGATAACCTGCGTTTATTTCATATCGTTGGTTCAATAAATTTTCCCCTTTCAGGAATAGTTTCAAGCTTTCAGAAACTTTGAATGAACTTCTGGCATTCCAAAGGATAAAGTTATTTTTCTGCGGATTCTGTCCTACAGACGTGTACAAATTCCCAATAAATTGCACGCCGCTCGTCAAACTCCACCTGTCGCCTGAATATCCTCCTCCAACATGAAGTTTATGCTCTGGAGCACCCACAAGCTTGTATTTCATGTTCAGGAAACTGTAATTGGACGAAAAATGCCAATTTCTGCTTGGGTGATACTGTACTTGCAGTTCCAATCCGTTATTTTCAACTTTTCCTGTGTTTACATTCAGTGGTTTTCCGTTTACTGGAAGCGTCTGAATCATGTTTTCACCCACCAAGTGGAAGATATTGACACCGAAATTCAGCTTATTTTCAAATAAAAACTGCGAATAAGAAACTTCATAATTCATCACGCTTTCAGCCAGCAAATCTGGATTCTGAGTCGGAAACATATACATTTCCCGAATCGTAGGGTTCCTGAACCCTTTGCTCGCAATCGCCTTAAAAACCGACGTCTGAGTCGGAATATAGCTCAATCCAAGCTGCGGAATCCATTCGCTTCCCTTTGTCTGATGATGATCAAGACGAATGCCGGCATTTGCAGTAAATTTATTATCAAAAAATGCCTGCTGCACATTCACATATCCCGCCAAATCGTAATAAAAAAGATCAGTCAGCTGTACTTTTTTATCCGGAAATCTATTCTCTGCAATTCCACCAAATCGCTGATAATCAAATCCGAATGTGGTGATATTTCCTTTCAGAAAACGGTACGACTGATAAGCCGCAACACCGTACATCACATCGTCTGAATGAAAGCGGTGAACAGGCGGAACAGCGTTGTTCCGATAACCGTCGTTGATGTCGTGAGTACCAAAATTATAGTATAACTTCAGCGCTCCTGAAGTTTTCTCGTATTCATTTTCGATATTAAGAGAGCTCATTCCCCGCAAAATATCTGCATCGTTGTCATTCATCGGAATTTCGATGCTTCCCGGATTGGACGACAATGATTTTGAGAGATTAAAATCCAAAAATCCAGTCCAGTTTGAAGCGAAATCGTAGCCGAATTTCCCGTAGCCGTTGAATTGGCTGAAATCCATATTTTCACGATGTCCGTCCGAACGCATGTATCCGAGATCCCAGTTCACATACATTTTGTTTTCTCTTACACTTCCTGAATATTCTGCATTCAGCGTATTAAAACTTCCGTACATCAATCTGGCAAAATTTCTGAAACTGTTCTCTTTTGCTTTTTTGGTAATGATGTTAATTACGCCGCCCATTGCATTGGAGCCGTAAAGCATAGAAGCCGGACCCCGAACTACTTCAATCCGCTCTGTCATAAGCGATTGGTAGCTATCGGCAAGTGAATGACCCATTATGCCCATAAACTGAGGATGTCCGTCAATAAGTATTAAAACTCCGGCTGTAGGGCTTCCGCCTATTCCGCGGATGCTCATTCCTCCGGCAGCTCCTGCAGCTACTCCGTATCCCATAACACCACGCTGCGTGATAAAAAGTCCGGGAATTTCTTCCGAAAGGAGCGGCAGAACAGATGGCTCGAAGCGTTGTTTAATCTTTTCTTCCGTAACAACCGAAACGCTCATCGGTACGGTATTTAGATTCACTTTTGACTTTGAACCAGTAACAATTACTTCGTTCAACTGTACAGTATCAACAGCTGAATACACAAAATTTTCAGCTTTTAAAAAACTATAAAAACCAATAAAAACAACAATAAGAAAGCCTCTGCTTATATAATCCATGGAAATCTGAAACAATTTTCGTTGTAAAGTGCATAGTCGGCATTTCCATTAACGGCAAATGTTTTTACAGTTTTTGCCTCTTTGAGAAGCTCCACGGCAAAATTGACTGTTGCACCAGTTTTAATCCTATCTTCAACAAGCAGGACTGTTTTATTTTTAAAAACAAAATCAATCGGCGAAAGCAGCTGTGGGTTGTCGTATTTCGGTTTCTGATTTACGTCGCGTAAATTTATTTTCAACACCTGAAATTCGACTCCCAATCGTTGATTGATGATAGCCGCCGGAATAATGCCGCCATTGGCAATGGCAATTATCATATCAAAATTTTCGTGAAATTCCATCTCACGAAAACGCTGCATCACCTCCTCAAAAGTTTTGCCAAGCATCATGCTCTTTCCAGTGACTTAAGCACCAAGAAACCGCCAGCAATCTGCAAAATTATTCCCGGATAACCGATTTTGACATCCTGAATTGCTGCAGCGAAGCTTTGAGTCATCGCCCATTCAGCGCCCATTCCGATGATTTGGTAAGCAAGAACTGCCAAGAAAATTGCAAGCAGGCTTACTTTTCCGAAATATTTGGCTGCCATAGAAGCTGCAACAGCCAACAGGCCTGATTTAATCAGAATGACAGGAAGCATTGCGGCTGCCGGCATTCCGAAAAGCATGCTGTTTATCACTGGTGAAAGCACTGCAGTAAGCAATCCCACACGGATTCCGTATTTGTAAGCTGCAATAAGCGTGAAGAAATAGATCGGTAGGAAAATCAATCCGCCTTGAGGCATAAGGTGAGCCAATTGTGGTAGAAGCAGGTTCCCGATCACAAAAATCGAAGCAAACAAATAGGTTTTTACATTAGAAAAATCCAATGAATAAAGTTTTACTGTTGATGACATAAGACTTTGTTTTATATGATTAAACAATTATTTTTTTTTTTGAATAAGCAGCAAAAATAAAAATATATTTGCAATATATTGCAAATGAATAAGTTAAAATTAATCTATTAATTGAAAATTAAAGTAAAGGTGATTTTCTATTCAGAAACTCCAATTTCATCTTCGTTCACAGTCGGCTCTTCTTTTTCATGATCTCCGATTTCTTGCTCCTCACCAGTTTCCTCTTCATCATCGTTTGAGATGCTTTTCACCTTGTTTTTACATACTAAAATGCTTAGTTCGTAAAGCAAATATATCGGTGAAGCAACGATCATCATGGTAAAAGGATCTGTTGTAGGAGTGATGAATGCAGCCAAAACCAGCACTGCCACGAAAGCATATTTCCTGAATTTGCGGAGCATATCTTTATTTACAACTCCAATTTGAGACAGCAAATACATTACCACCGGCAATTCAAAAGCCAATCCCATAAAAAACACGAGTAATGCCAGCGTGTTCATGTAAGACTGGATAGAAATCTGATTTACAATGATTTCTGAAACTTGGTAGGTTCCAAGAAAACGCAACGTAAACGGAAAAATCACAAAATAGCTGACCGCAGCACCGAGGTAAAAAAGGAATGAGGAAGATAGGAAAATTTTTCCAACGCTCTTTTTTTCATCCGGATAAAGTGCCGGTCGGACAAACTGCCATGCTTCATAAAGCAGATAAGGCACTGCGATAACCACAGCTATGATCAACGATGAAATCATGTGAATCATAAACTGACCCGAAAGTGTAATGTTGATCATCTGGATCTGAAACGGATCCGGACAAAGTGCCGGGAATTTGGTTATTTCGGCAAGGTAGCAGAGAAAACGGTAGGTATGAAAATCAGAAGTGAGCGGAGGTAGAATAATTTTATTGAAGATAAAATCCTTAAATCCAAAACTAACCATCACCAATACCAAAAGCACGCTCAGGCTTCGAAGAATTGTCCAGCGCAATGCTTCCAAGTGTTCCCAAAACGTGCTATCCCTTTCTGAGACGGCGTTTTTTTCAGATTTCATCTTTCCTCCTTATAGAAAATAGATGAAAAAAATTATTCAATATCTTTTTTAATCTCTTCGTCAACGTCTTTCAGCCCTTTTTTAAAGCTGGTAACACCTTTTCCAAGGCCGCGCATCAGCTCAGGAATTTTTTTTCCACCAAAGATTAAAAGTACAACCAAAGCAATTAAAATTATTTCGGGAGCTCCAAGAGACCATAGAAGAACATTGTGTAACATAATAAATGTGTATTTAAGATTATTGAAAATAATATGCAAATATAAGTATTAATTTATTATTTTTCCGTTGGAACGGGAAAATCTTAGTTTATAATGTCTTAAAAAATGTTTACAAAAAAAAGTGATTTACTTTAATTTGGGAAGGTTTATTGTGCCTTTTCGTCGAGGGCAAAAATACCTTCTACGTTTCTGAAATTATACTTGGTCAACGACTGGTCGGATTCAAATCCATATGCCGTAATCACCCGCGTAGCTTGTGTTACACGGATAAATTTATCGGAATAAATCCTTTCCTGCGTCTGATCCCAGTAAAGCAGGTCAGTTTCAAACATTTCGCCTTTGATGTTCACGGCTTTGACGTTGCCCCGGAATTCCCATAGTTTTTTGTACTCGTAGTATTTCGCGGTTTTGCTGTGAAAATTCGCATCTATGTTCAGCCTTTTGTCAAAACGCTCAAAATGAAGTCCTTTTGGAAAATTCCAATAAGGCTCAGCGGCACGGTCGAAAACATCCCATTGGTCGGTGTAGATTCTATATCGGGTAATACCTGAATCTGAGATAACCGTAGTGATTTTGGTAGCTGCGAGTCCGGGAAGTTTTTTGCGGTCCTTTACAGCTTCCAGTTTCGGAGCCTCTTCCTTTGAACATGCGGCAGCTCCAAACAAAACGACAACCACCAGTATGGCGGTTGCAACATTTTTCAATATTTTTAAAAACAAACTCATTACCAGTTATTTACAGGTATAATCTTATAACTTTGGCTTAAAGAACCAATGCTCATCAATGGAAGCACTGAAGGTCACTTTCAGATAATCTTCGCGAAGCAAAGAAGAAGAGCCTATCTTTCCATATTCCAGTGAAGTATTCAGCATAGTTTTCCCTGTTCTGGTTGGCAGTCCTACCCCGAAACTGAAAGTATAATCATTCTGTGGCGCCAGTTTATTGATTTTGTAATATTGATTGGCTGTGTTGAAACCAACCCGGTAACGAATACGCTCTGAATATCTTCTGCCGCCTGGATTTGGAATGTATTCAGCTCCAAAAGCGAGCTTCGTACGATTTACCAAAGAATCTTTTTTCCCGAAAAACAAGGCATCGCCCCAATTTTGCTGCAGGTAATCAAATCCAACGGTCAGCTTTTTGTTAAATGTATAATTCAAACCTACTCCCAATACCTGAGGCAGTTCAAATCCGTCTGTGTAATCGATCGTGTCATTATTCAACTGCCTTACAAAGTTGCCGTCAAATTTAGTTTTATTCTCGTAAATCACCCCTAACACTACATCGTGTTTGTCAGCAAATGTATTGTAAAACTGCAGTCCGTACCGTACACGCAGGTCGGAAACATGAATTCTATTGGTTTCCATAGATGCGTTGATGATTGTTGGATTGTAAGATACAATACGGCTGTTATTTACATCACCGAACATGTAATAGGTATTCACACCCAGTGAAACGTGATTGAACAAGTTGAGCGACAAACCACCGTAAATCTGAGAAAAACCTCCTGAGCCATTGAAAGAACGGGTATAGTACACTTTTCTTTCCTCTTCAGCAGCTCCACGATCAACGGTGAGCGAATCCGTCTGATAGAAATTATAACCAGAGAATGAATAAGGCAGCAATCCGGCGCTGAATCCGAGCCATTTTCCCAACGGGAAACGCATGGTCAAATACTCCAGGTTAGCATTGAAAGCGCTGTTTGAAAGGTTTCCATCGGTACCTTTGGTCATAAAATGGGAAAAACGGGCTCCCGCACCCACATCAAACTGAAATGTAAGACTATCAACGCTGGAATAGGATGCAGGATTCAATGCATTGATGGTACTTTTGGAACGATTGGCGATTCCCACGCCGCCCATACCTCGCAGTTCGCTGGCGGTTCCTTCAGTCAAATCACCATAGCCGAAGCGCGTGTAGGGAGAATTCGTGTTATTTTGACTAACAAGTTGAATTGATGAAAGGAGCAGCAGTGCTGCAAAAAATATATTTCTGTGTTGCATTAATTTTTGTGCTTAGTTTTTACCCTTTCTAAGTCTGTTTTTTGAATATGCAAAGATGGCACATTTTAATTTCATGTAAAAATAAAATACCTTTCTGCCCGTTAAAAAAACTGAAACAGAGCTTGTTTTTTTAATATTGAGACTTTTTTACATAATCATTTTCTCAATAGGTATTACCAATATTCCTTCCGCTCCGAGATTTTTTAATTTGCCGATGATTTCCCAAAATCCTTTTTCGCTGATTACGGCATGTAGTGAGCTCCAGCCTTCTTTGGCAAGCGGCATAACCGTAGGGCTTCGCATGCCGGGAATCACTTCCACTATTTCTTTGATATTCTCTGAGGGCACATTCATCAGCACATATTTTTTATCTTCAGCCAGTTGCACTGATTCAAGTCTGAACAAAAGTTCTTCTAAAATTTCCTTTTTCTCTACTGATAAATCAGGATTGGCAATCAGTACGGCTTCCGACTTCATTACCACTTCCACTTCCTTTAAGTGATTGGTCACAAGCGTACTCCCTGAACTTACAATATCAAAAATAGCATCAGAAAGCCCTATTCCCGGAGCAATCTCCACCGAACCGGTAATCAGGTGAATATCGGCGCTCACATTATTTTCCGCCAAATATTTCTTCAGAATTTCAGGATAAGAAGTAGCGATAACTTTACCGTTGAACCACTCTATTCCAGTGTATTCCACTGCTTTAGGAATGGCCAAAGACAAACGGCATTTACTGAAACCGAGGCGTTTAACAATACTAACCTTTTTATTCTTTTCAGCGTACTCGTTTTCACCTACTATCCCGATGTCAGAAACTCCATCAGCAACTGACTGTGGGATATCATCATCCCGCAGAAAAAGCACTTCAATAGGGAAATTTTTGGCGGGCTGAAGAAGCTGGCGTTTTCCGAATTCCAATTTGATACCGGTTTCAGCCAGCAAAAACATGGTGTCTTCGTTTAATCTACCTTTGGTCTGGACAGCAATTCTTAACATGATGTGTTATTATAAATCAGATTGCAAAATTACGCAAAATTAATAGAAAAAAGAAAGCCCGTTAAAAATAACGGGCTTTTTGCATTCTGATAGCGTGAGCTAATTAGTTAACTGCAGCAGCAACAGAATCAGCAGCAGCGTTCAAAGTAGAATCAACAACTTGTGCAGTTGAATCGATAGTTTCAACAACTTCAGTAGCTACTGAATCCACAACAGTTTCAGTTGTTTGAGCTGGTTTGTTGCAAGCTACGAACATAGCTGCTACAGCGAATAATACAAATACTTTTTTCATTTTGTTTTAATCCTTTAAAAAATTTAACATGTTATATATTTTGTTCAATTCAAAATCTTTGCAAAGATATATCAATATTTTGAGATAGCATTAATAATTTTGATTTTTTTTTTATTTTTTTTCACTTTTGGAATAGAAACCTAAAAAAAAATCTAAAGATGAGCGCTAATACTACAATTCTGTTTCTAATAAAACAGAGAAAATTTCATTAACTTACCGGAAACAGCTATTACTCAGCTACAACTGCTGAATCAACTACTGAAACGCTATCTGCAACCAATGTATCAGCTACTACAGCACTTTCAACAACAACAGTATCTTGCTGAACAGATTCGGATTGAGTTGGTTTATTGCAAGCTGTAAATACGGCAGCAACTGCAAAAATAAATAAAATTCTTTTCATCGTGATTAACATTTTTTATATTCTTTTGAAAAACGTTGCAAAGTTACAATATTATTTTTTTTCAAATACAAATTTTCGTTTTTTTTTCTAAAAATATTTTTGAACAATTTTAGCTTTTGTAGTAAATATTGTTAAAATTGATCTTTCTAAGATCAAAAAAAGGCATCAAAAGTTGTTCTGATGCCTTATTTAATATATTTATCCTGCTTATAAGGTTAAGAATCAAACGCTTTGGTATAAAGGTATCTTTTAATGCTTTTCTTGGGCGTTTTTTCAAATTCGTGTGGATACAGCTCTATTTTGGCAATACTTTCATAGGCCGCTACCGATGCATTCAGTTGTTTCTTGTTATCTTCCATAATTTTTGGCAATTGTTCTTGCCCTACTCCGTCGGCGTCCATGGTTTCATAATCAGGGCAAACGAGAGCTGTTAATTTGCCGTTATTCTCTATCACCAGGCTTTCCAAAACATATGGCATATTGTTCAGTTTCGCTTCAATTTCCTCCGGATAAATATTCTGACCGCTGCCGCTAAGAATCATGGTTTTGTTTCGTCCGCGGATAAATATGTTGCCATTCTTATCAATAGTTCCAAGGTCGCCGGTATGCAGCCATCCGTCTTCATCAAGAATTTCTTTGGTTGCTTCTTCATTTTTATAATAACCGGACATCACATTTTCACCACGTACAAAAATTTCTCCGATTCCTGTCTCTGGATCCGGCCGATCAATTTTTGCTTCCATAATATCCAAAACCTGTCCGGCGGATTTCGGCAGAAAATCGTTGAAATGAGCATAGCTGATAAGAGGTGCACATTCTGTCATACCGTATCCAACGGTGAAAGGGAATTTAATCTTGTGGAAAAACTCTTCCACTTCTGCATTCAGCGGAGCACCACCAACTATAACTTGTGAGAAATTCCCACCAAAGGCATCAACCAATTTTTTACGAACTTGTGCCAGGATTGTCTGATCAAGGAATGGAACTTTCAAAACCCAGCGCATAGTCGGCTTGCCGAGGAGCGGCTGTATTTGTTTTTTATAGATTTTCTCAATAATTAATGGCACGCAGAAAATCACATTGGGTTTCACTTCTGCAAATGCACTCAGAAGGATTTTTGCTGAGGGCGTACGTCCAATAAAGTAAACGTGGCTTCCGGTACAAGTTGCAGTCAGGAAATCGAATGCACACCCATATGCATGTGCTAAAGGCAGGAATGCCACCACACTATATCCGGGCCTGAGAAGTTTTGTGCGGATTCCGAAAGTAATATTTCCGGCGTAGTTGTTTCCGGTAAGCATTACTCCCTTACTGAAACCTGTGGTTCCCGAAGTGTAGCTTATGCAGACAAGCTCTGAGTTTGGCTTGTCCACGTAGCGAACGTGGTCTTTATGAAAATCCCCATCGAATTTCTTCACAAATAACTCACTGATGAACTCTTTTGTAAGTTTTTTTGGATCAAGCGGTGCAATGATATTTTCCTTCGATTCACTCTCTTCGAGGAGCGTCGGAGTAGGCTGATTGGCAAGCGTGATCAAACTGAAGTCTGAAAGCGAAAAAACAGCTTTCACAGTTCTCAGATTACTCTCTTCAAGATTTTCCCAAATATAATCGCTTACAAAAAGTAGTTTAGATTCCGAGTGATTGATGATGTGATGGATATCATTAGGATTGAAATCCTGCAAAATTGGAATGATAACAGCTCCGTAAGTCACAGCAGCCAGGTAAGTTACAGCCCAGTTTGCATTATTTTTACCAATTAAAGCAATTTTATCGTTCGTCTTTAACTCAGATTGTTCAAACAACAGGTGCAGCTTTGCAATTTCTTCAGCCACCTGCGCATAGGTAAGTGTCAGATTTTCACCGTAATTGGTGTATGCATTCAAATCCCAGTTTTTTCTAAAACTGTCTTCGAAAAGGCGTATAAAATTCTCTTTTATCATTATTAATTTTTGAAATTTGTTTAAACTATATTCGGCAAAAATACAAATTTTACACAAACAAGAAAAGAGTGTGCATTTTTTTTACCTAAAATATTAGTTTTTTTGAAATTGAATAAAGAAAGGTGCGAGAAAAAAACTGTACCTTTGCGTTTTCTTTAAGACTAATAGACTAATAGAACATAGATAACTGACTTCAAATTTTGAAAGTCTATATGTCTTGTATCTAAAAATCTCATATCTGATTAAAAATGAATATTTCTTATAATTGGCTGAAAGAATACATTAATATTAATGTATCGCCTGAAAATTTAGCACAGATTCTTACATCCATCGGCCTTGAAGTAGGTACGGTAGAGAATATCCAAACCGTAAAAGGCGGAATGGAGGGACTTGTAATTGGCGAAGTACTGACTTGCGCCAGACACGAAAACTCCGATCACCTGAGCGTTACGACTGTAAACACCGGAACCGGCGAACCTCAGCAAATAGTTTGCGGAGCACCAAATGTGGCTGCAGGACAGAAAGTCGTTGTGGCAACTATTGGTACAGTGCTTTATTCCGGAGATGAAAGTTTTACGATTAAAAAATCGAAAATCCGTGGTGTTGAATCGCACGGGATGATTTGTGCAGAGGATGAAATCGGCATCGGAACCAGCCATGACGGAATTATTGTGCTTCCATCAGACGCGGAAGTTGGAACTTTGGCCAAAGATTACTACGGAATCAAAGAGGATGTGCTAATTGAAGTTGACATCACACCTAACCGTGTAGATGCTACGTCACACTATGGTGTTGCACGAGATTTGGCTGCTTATTTTTCACTGCATGATGATAGCGTAACGTTGAAGAAACCTTCAGTTGAAGCTTTTAGAACAGAAAACACCAGCCTTCCAATTCCGGTAAGAGTTGAAAATGAAAATGCATGTCCCCGCTATTCTGCAGTAACAATTTCAGGCGTTACGGTAACTGAATCGCCAAAATGGCTGAAAGAACATTTGCTGAATATCGGGCAAAGACCTATAAATAATATTGTAGATATAACCAATTTCGTTCTTCATGAACTTGGACAGCCGTTGCATGCTTTTGATGCGGATAAAATTACCTCGGGCGAAGTACGTGTGAAAAATTTACCGGAAAATACGCTTTTCACTACGCTGGATGGAATTGCGCGCAAACTGAATGCTGCCGATTTGATGATTTGCAACGGCGACGAGCCAATGTGTATCGGAGGAGTTTTCGGTGGATTGACCTCGGGCGTTACGGAATCTACTAAAAATGTTTTCTTAGAAAGTGCTTATTTTAATCCGGTAAGTATCCGTAAAACGGCTCGTCGTCACGGATTGAATACAGATGCTTCGTTCCGTTTCGAACGTGGATGTGACCCCGAAATGACGATTTTTGCACTGAAAAGAGCTGCTTTGCTGATTAAAGAAATTGCAGGCGGAACTATTTCAAGTGAAATAGTGGATGAATATCCCTCTAAAATTTCTCCTTTTGACGTAGTATTAAATAAGAAAAAAGTTGATACACTGATTGGTAAAGAAATTGGAAGAGACAATATTACAAAAATCCTGAATGGATTGGAAATAGAGATTGTTTCTGAAAACGAGGAACAATTTGAGCTGAAAGTTCCTGCTTACCGCGTGGATGTACAGCGTGATGTGGACGTGATTGAAGATATTTTGCGGATTTATGGCTATAACAATGTAGAAATTGGCGATAATCTGGTCTCCACATTGAGTTTTGTGAAAAAACCGGACAGCCACAAGCTTCAGATAGTCATTTCAGAGCAATTGACCGCTCAGGGATTTAACGAAGTATTGAACAATTCGTTGACAAAAGTAAGCTATTACGCTAATTTAACCTCCTACCCCGATGCACAAAGCGTGAGAATCATGAATCCGCTCAGCAATGATCTTAGTGTGATGCGTCAAACGTTGCTTTTCGGCGGAATGGAAAATATTGCCCGCAACATTAACCACCGAAACGCTGATTTAAGACTTTATGAATTTGGAAATTGCTACCAATATAATAAAGACAACCGCAAAGAGGGTGAAAATTTAGCCGCCTTCAGCGAAGATTACCACTTAGGAATGTGGGTGACCGGAAATAAATTTGAAGGATCTTGGAGTAGCGGAACGCAGAAATCGAGCATTTACGAACTGAAAGCCTACATTCAGAATATTTTGGTTCGTTTGGGATTTGATTTGCAAAAGCTGCGAATGGAAGAATTCGAAAGCGACATTTACGCGGAAGCAATGAGCATTGAATCTGCTAACAAAAAGTTGCTGGCTACTTTTGGAATTGTAAGCGGTGCGGTGAAAAAACTTACCGATGTGGATGCTGAGGTTTATTTTGCCGATTTGAATTGGACGAATATTCTCTCAACGCTTAATACCGATGCTGTGAAATACCGGGAACTTCCAAAATTCCCTGAAGTGTACCGTGATTTGGCATTCTTACTTGACAAAAACATCAAATTCGCTGAAATTGAAAAAATTGCCTTTGAATCAGAGCGGAAACTTCTGAAAAACGTGAGCTTGTTTGATGTGTATGAAGGCAAAAATTTGGAAGCCGGAAAAAAATCGTACGCTGTCAGCTTCACGCTTCAAGATGAAAGCAAAACGCTGACTGATGGTGTGATAGACAATGTGATGCAGAAAATTCAAAAGAATATTGAAACTAAATTGGATGCGAAATTGAGGTAGAAAGCCCCCATCCATCTTCCCCCACAAGGAGAAGGGCTACTTTGTCTGATTAATGAGAATTCGCTGAAACGTTTTACTCCGTAAAAGTCTCCCTTTGAGGGGAGATTTTGAGGGGCTTTTTGTTATATGAAAAATTTCAATTCCGACATACTACACACCGACTACGCAAAGCCCGATCCTTACGGAAGTATGGCGATGCCCGTTTATAATACAGCTGCATTTGAATTTGAAAGTGCGGAGGCTATGCAAGCGGCTTTCTCGGGAAAAACTCAGGATCACACCTATTCAAGAATCAGCAATCCCACGGTTGAGCATTTTGAGACGCAGGTAAAAACCATCACCGGAGCGCACAGCGTAACCGCGCTCAGCTCAGGCATGGCAGCAATTTCCAATGTTTTTCTTACAATTGCGAAATCAGGATCGAACATCGTCACTTCCAAGCATTTGTTTGGAAATACATACTCTTTTTTCAAGTCAACTCTCGCGGCTTTTGATGTGGAGGTGCGCTTTTGTGATTTGACAAATCCTGATGAAGTAGAAAAAAATATCGATGAGAAAACCTGCGCACTTTTTCTGGAAATAATTACCAATCCTCAACTGGAAGTAGCAGATTTGAAAGTGATTTCAAAGATTTGCCAAGCCAAAAAAGTGCCTCTGGTTGCTGATACGACCATTGTGCCGTTCTGTACATTTCGAGCGGTTGATTTTGGAGTAGATATCGAAATTGTTTCTTCCACGAAATATATCTCAGGAGGTGCCACCAGTATCGGCGGCTTGATAATTGACTATGGAAATTTTGACTGGAAAAATTCCGCACGTTTAGGTGAATTAGCCGAAAAGGAAGGCAAAAATGCTTTCAATTTCAAACTTCGCAAAGAAATCCACCGCAATCTGGGCGCGTATATGTCGGCACAAACGGCTTATATGCAAAGCCTTGGACTGGAAACGCTTGAAGTGCGATACCAAAGAGCCTCACAGACTACAAAAAAACTGGTTGAAGCACTTGCTGAAAATCCGAAAATTGAACGCGTAAACTATCCTGCCCTTGACGGAAATTCGTTCAAAGAAATCAGTCACACACAATTTGGCGAGTATCCCGGAGCGATGTTTACCATTGATTTGGCATCAAAAGAAGCTTGCTTTCAGTTTATGAACCGTCTGCAAGTTATCCGTCGAGCTACCAATCTTTTCGATAATCAATCGCTTGCCATTCATCCTGCCAGTACTATTTACGTAAATTTCACCCAAAAAGAACGGGACGAGATGAATGTGTCGGACAAAACCATCCGATTTTCTGTAGGCCTGGAAGAGTTTGAGGTGCTGTTGGAGGATTTTGAGAGGGCGCTGGGGTAAAAAAAACAAAAAAAAAAGAGTTACAAATTTGTAACTCTTTTTTTGCTCTCCCTCTTGGACTTGAACCAAGGACCCTCTGATTAACAGTCAGATGCTCTAACCGACTGAGCTAAGGAAGAATTTCCACATTTTTTCGAAATGCGAATGCAAAAGTAATGGTTTATTTTGAAACTTGCAATATCTTTGTGAAATATTTTTACAAAAAATAGAACCTGATATAAAATTTTACGGATATCTTTGTGGTATTCTAATTAATAACAAGCTGCACAACAGCTATTTACAAATAAAACAATAGTAGATGAGAAAAGTTTTAGGAATAGGCAATGCCCTCACGGATATTCTGTTTCAGATTGAGAATGATGATATTCTTGAAAAAATGAATCTGATCAAAGGTGGAATGCAGTTGATTCAGAACGAACAATCGGAGCAGATAAAATCTCACTTCACACCATCCTCTGCCACAATGGCAACCGGCGGATCAGCTTCCAACACCATCAACGGTATAGCCAAACTGGGGTTGAAGAGTGGTTTCATCGGAAAAATCAGCAACGACAGCATCGGAAACTTTTTTGCTGCCAGTAGTCTTGAAAACGGCGTTACTCCACATATGCTGATAAGTGAAACTCCTTCCGGGCACTGCACCATCCTTGTTTCTCCGGATAGCGAACGTACGCTTTGCACCTACCTGGGCGCGGCCAGCGAACTTTATGCCCAAGATTTAACTCCCGAGGTCTTCAATGGATATCATTTTTTTCACATTGAAGGATATTTGGTACAAGATCATGACTTAATCCGAACAGCTTTAAAAATGGCTAAGGAAGCCGGATTGACTACTTCTATTGACTTGGCGAGCTTTAATGTGGTGAAAGAGAACCTCAGTTTCCTGTACGAAATTACTGAAAAATACGTAGATATCACGTTTGCCAATGAGGATGAAGCACATGTTTTCACTGGAAAGAAACCGATTGAAGCAGTTCAGACAATTGCTGAAATGAGTAAAATTGCCGTGGTGAAAATCGGGAAAGACGGCTCTTACGTGCAGTCGGGAGATGAATTTCATGTAGTGGAGCCACATTTGGTGAAAAGCGTGGATACTACCGGAGCAGGTGATTTGTATGCCTCCGGATTTCTTTATGGTCTGGCAAATGACTATCCGTTGGATGTTTGCGGTAAAATCGGATCGTTCGTCTCTTCCAAAGTTGTGGAGGTGATCGGCACTAAAATGTCAGAAGAAACCTGGATTGAAATAGGGCAGAAAATAAAAGAATTGTCTAAATAGAACGATTTCTTTCAGAATAAAAAAATGCACAAAAACTTTGATTTTTGTGCATTTTCTTTTTCTACATCGGTTCCAGTTCTATAGTGAAATGCCGCATAATCGGCTCTTCAAACGTAATTTTATAACCTCTAGTAATTGTTTCTCTTCTGTCAAATACATTTTTTAATGCCACTGCTATCACATCCATGTGATTATTGGTGTAAGTGCGTCGTGGTATAGCCAGACGCAGAAATTCAAGTTCCGGATATCGGTTTTCGCGACTTTTTGGATCACGGTCGGCAAGCAAAGCGCCTATTTCCACTGCCCTAATTCCGGCTTCGAGGTAAAGCTCGATGGCTAATGTCTGGGCAACAAACTCATCTTTAGATACGTTTGTCAGTATTTTCTTTGCATCTACAAAAATCGCGTGACCTCCTGCTGGACGCTGATATGGAATTCCGTATTCGTCCAGCTTTTTACCCAAATATTCCACTTGCATAATTCTTGTTTCCAGGTAATCAAATTCCGTTCCTTCGTCTAATCCCTGTGCCAAAGCCTCCATGTCACGACCGGACATACCACCGTAAGTTATAAATCCTTCGTTCAGGATGCAGTACATCTTGCATTTTTTCCAAAGATCACCGGATTTCATAGCCAAAAAACCGCCCATATTGACTATCGCATCTTTTTTTGAAGACATAGTCATGGCATCCACATACGAAAACATTTCTCTGACAATTTCTTTGATGGTTTTTTCTTCGAAACCTTTCTCTCGGGTCTTGATGAAATAGGCGTTTTCGGCAAAACGTGCACCGTCAATCTGCAAAATTACACCGTATTTCCTGCAAATTTCTGAAACTCCTTTAATATTTTCCATAGAAACAGGCTGTCCGCCGGCTGTGTTATTGGTCACGGTAAGGACAACTGCAGGAATCCGCTCTTTTGGATATTCTATCAATACAGCTTCCAGTTTCTCCAAATCCATATTTCCTTTGAAAGGATGTTCCAGTTGAGTATCTTTTGCTTCATCTATCGTACAGTCGATTGCTGTTGCTTTTCTGAATTCGATATGTCCCTTGGTTGTGTCAAAGTGGGAATTACCCGGCAACACATCACCTTCTTTTACAATGGCTGAATAAAGCAGATTTTCGGCCGCCCGCCCTTGGTGTGTTGGAATAAAATATTCAAAACCAAGCAAATCACATATCATCTCCTTCATGGTGTAGTATGAACGCGCTCCGGCATAGCTTTCGTCGCCCAGCAACATAGCCGACCACTGCTTATCGCTCATAGCACCTGTTCCGCTATCGGTCAGCAAATCGATGAAGACCTGATCGCTTTTCAATCCGAAAAGGTTGTATTTAGCTGATTTAATCCACTCTTTCCGCTCATCGTGTGTACTGCGACGGATGGTTTCTACCATTTTGATTTTGTAATTTTCTGCAAAAGGAAGTTCCATAACCGAATGTGCTCTTTAGTAAATTTAAGTCTTAATAATAAAGAATTTATATTTGCATTTTTTTTATATAAAAATACAAATTTAGTAATTTGCACGAGAAATCATTCTTCATCCACCGAAAAAAAGTAATTTTGCAAAAAATAAATTCATGAAAGAAAAATCGGGAAACGTTAAGATCTATCTGTACATCGTAATTTCGATGTTGTGCTGGTCTTTTTCATTTATCTGGACAAAAATCGCGCTGGAAAGTTTCCCGCCGCTGACGCTGATAAGCCTCCGGCTGATTTTGGCTTCTTTCCTGCTTTTTGGATTTTTGAAACTTACCGGACGTTTTCAAAGAATCGACAAATCGGATTTGAAGCTCTTTTTTGCACTTGCATTTTTCGAGCCATTTCTCTATTACGTGGGTGAAACTTACGGACTTACCCTGGTGAAACCTACTTTGGCATCGGTTATCGTAGCAACTATTCCCGTTTTTGCTCCGTTTTTTGCATTTGTTTTCCTGAAAGAAAGATTTACGATCATCAATATGCTCGGAATCAGCGTATCGATTTTCGGTGTGTATCTGATTGTGAATAAAGCGCATGGAAGCGAAACTACTTCTACTTTGGGAGTGTCGCTGGTATTTTTGGCTGTGCTTTCAGCCATTGTTTATGGATTGATTTTGAGAAAAATACCGAAAAAATATTCGGCTACAAACATTATTTTTTACCAAAGTCTGATCGGATTAATTTTCTTTATACCCACGGCACTGATTGTAGATTTGAAGCAGTTGCCACACATCACCATCTACCCCAAAGCCATTGGTGCTGTCCTGATGCTTACTATCTTTGCATCTGTGATAGCATTTGTACTTTTTGCTGACGTAGTGCGGAAAATCGGGCTGACCAAATCACAGGTTTTCACCAATCTCATCCCTGTGTTTACAGCACTTTTCTCATGGATTTTGTTCAAAGAAATACTGAATACCTTGCAATGGATTGGAGTATTTGTTGTAATTTTGGGCGTGTTTGTGAGCCAGAGTAGGAGACGGATGATGGATGCCGGATGACGGATGAAAAAAGCTTGATGACTGATGCCTTATTTCCAAGGAAAAATGAAGGGCTAATGAAATTGTAAGTATGAAACAGCCATTAATCCGTCGGCTGACGGATCACTCATGAGTATGAAGATGGATGGCGTGTTATTCCGATAAATCGGGACAAGCTATCTGACCTTAATTTTAAAAATAAAAATTCTTCGTATGAAAAGAAATTGAATAATACGATTTATTTATTAAACTAAAATTGATTTCATCATGAGTTTT
>CAZIRA010000044.1:0-19115 GCA_964541615.1 uncultured Paludibacter sp. | reverse complement strand
ACTGATAGAAGAATGACCATAAAAATGGCTCCGGGGGGTGGTTTTGCCATGAAAATAACTCGGAAATAGTTTTTTGGGTAACGATTTTTAATTCTAATTTAAAACATGGTGTTTGTATGAAAGACTGCCCGAATTGCAACGCTGAAATGGAAGAAAACTTTGATGTTTGCTGGAAGTGCAACTATTCAATCAGTGAACAAAAGATTATTAATTTTGA
The DNA here is from genome assembly GCA_964541615.1 of uncultured Paludibacter sp. Lineage (GTDB taxonomy): Bacteria > Bacteroidota > Bacteroidia > Bacteroidales > Paludibacteraceae > UPXZ01. The sequence continues at coordinate 18,898 of CAZIRA010000044.1, read as the reverse complement.
AGAAATCCTTCCGGACGCAAGAAAAGTTGACTGCATCAGGTGTGAAATTCCGATGATATTTACAGGGAATTACAAATTTCACGAAGGAAATAAACTTGGATTGTTTGGAAATTTTTTTGAATTATTTGTCAATTCAGAATCTTTTGATCTTTACCTTTGCCCTAAATGTGGAAAAGTAGAGTTCTTTACACCACTTGATAAAAAATAGGTAAATAAAATTAGCAGGTGAATTATTGAAAAATCCTCTTTCGGGGATAACAAATCATAAATGAAAAAAAATACCGTTGATATAATCACACTCGGCTGTTCAAAAAATTTGGTGGATAGCGAGCAGTTGATGCGCCAGTTTGATGTGTTGGGTTACAAAGTTCGCCACGATTCTGATAATCCGGATGGAGAGATTGTAGTTGTAAATACGTGCGGATTTATCGGCGATGCCAAAGAAGAAAGCATCAATACCATTTTGCAGTTGGCAGACCGAAAAACCAAGAACTCGAAGCTGTTTGTGATGGGTTGTCTTTCGGAGCGTTATCTGGCTGAACTGGAAGCCGAAATTCCGCAGGTAGATAAATATTTTGGAAAATTCAATTATACCGATATTCTCAAAGAAATAGGACAGGAATACCGTGCTGATTTGCGTTTGGAGCGCTCATTGACTACACCTCCGCACTATGCATACATCAAAATCTCCGAAGGATGCAACCGTTCCTGTTCCTATTGCGCTATTCCAATAATTACCGGCAGACACCGATCGAAATCGATGAACGATATTGTGAACGAGGTGAGAATGTTGGTTGACAAAGGCGTAAAAGAATTTCAATTAATAGCTCAGGATTTGTCTTCTTACGGCATCGACCGATACAAGGAAATGAAGCTGGCAGAGCTTCTTGAGCGGATTTCAGATATTGCCGGCGTGGAATGGATTCGTCTTCACTATGCCTATCCGGCGCATTTTCCATTCGATGTGCTTCGTGTGATGCGTGAGCGTGATAATGTGTGCAAATACCTGGATCTGGCTCTGCAACATATCAGCGATCCTATGCTGAAAAAGATGCACCGCCATATTTCTAAAGCCGACACGTATGCATTGATTGAAAAAATCCGCCAGGAAGTTCCCGGAATCCACTTACGGACAACCATGCTTGTGGGGCATCCGGATGAGACAGAACAGGATTTTGAGGAAATGAAGCAGTTTGTACATGATATCCGTTTTGAACGGTTGGGAGCGTTTGCTTACTCGCACGAGGAGGGCACATTTGCCCATAATAATTACACCGATAATATTCCCGAAGAAGTGAAACAGTACCGTTTGGAAGAGATCATGGCGATTCAGCAAGGCATTTCATCGGAAATAAACCAGCAAAAAATCGGACAGACGCTGAAAGTGATTATTGATAAAAAAGAGGATGATTATTTTGTGGGACGCACCGAGTTTGACTCGCCCGAAGTAGATCCGGAGGTCCTTATTCCAGCAACTACAAAAGGGGTGAAAATCGGAGAATTTTATAATGCCGAAATAATTGATTCTTCAGAATTTGAATTGTTTGGAAAATAGAATCCATTTGAAAAGTTAATTCTAAAATATATACCTTAAGCGAAATGAATAACAAGGAACTAATATCCAGTATTGCAACAAAAATGAATATCTCGAAAAGCGAGACGCATGAATTACTCGACAATTTTCTGGAATGTTGTGTTGCACAGTTGAAAGAGAACAATTCGGTTGGTTTTCAGAGTTTTGGCACATTTGAAGTTGTAAAACGTGAAGAACGTATTTCGGTTCATCCGTCCACAAAAGAGCGTTCGCTGATTCCACCGAAATTGGTTTTGAACTTCAAGCAGAGCCTTATTTTGAAAGAAAAGATTAACTCTAAACTCTAAATTATAATGAGCAAGGAAAAATTATCTATTCCCGAAATCATCGAATTGATGGTTAGGGATAAGAAAACAACAAAAAAAACAGCCGAAGAGTTTATTAAAGTGCTTCTTTCTACGGTTGAGGATGCGTTACTATCTGGCGAAAGCGTAAAAATTAATGGGCTTGGAACATTCAAATTGCATTGGAATGAAGCACGCAGAAGCATAGATGTCAATTCTGGAAATGAAATCATTATTCCAGGTTTTTACAGAACTGTTTTTGTGCCTGAGAACAATCTGCGTGAACTGATTAACGAACCTTTTGTCCACCTGGAAACGATTCAACTCCCGGTTGAGGATAATGAAGAAGAGATATCAGAAAATAAAGAAAGATTACCGGTTGAAGAAAAATCAGATTCAAATTTAAATTTTTTCACGTCGCAAGCGACTGAAATAAAAGAGATTCTTTCAGATATTTTAGCTCTTTCTGCCAAAAAAAATATTGAAGATCAAGAGAGTGAAATTCTTGAAGATGATATTGAAATTGAGGTAAAAGAAGAAGAATTAGCTGATGAAGATGATGCAACTGAGGAGAAAAAGGAAGAAAATACTGAAAAAGAGGATGAAGCTGAAGAGGATGAAAATGGCGATGAAAAGGATTTAGAGAATAGCCCGGAAGATTCGGAGAATGATTTTGATATTATTCGTGATGTTGCTGTATTATATCCAATTGCTTCTGTAGCCGCTGAAAAGTTAACCCCTAAAGTCGAAGTGGCAGCTGAAGAGATAATTTCTGAAACTGAAGTTGTTGAAGCACCCACTGTAATTGAAGAAAAAGTTGAAGAAACTGTTGATAAAGAGTCAGTTACCGTAGAAGAATTTTCAGAAATCGTTGAATCTGATCAGGAAATCGTAGAAATAACTGAGGATGAAATTGAGCCAGTTGAAGTTGCAAATGATATTGAAACAAATGAGAAAATCGTTTTTGAGGAAGAGGATATTTTAGAAACTCTTGATGAAACGAATAACGAGGTTAATTCCGAAGCCGAAACTGAAACAATTTCAGAAGAAGTTGTTATTTCAGAAGAAATTATTACAACTGAAGAGAAAGAGGATACCAAAAAAATTGAAATTGTTGAAAATGAAGTAATTAACGGCAAAAATAATGAAGAGGAGGAGATAGTTAGAAAAAAACCAATAGTCCCAATCATAGTTGTTGCGCTGGTGGTAATTAGTTTAGTAGCCGGCTGGTTTTTGTATCCTGTCATAACGAAGGCTAAAAAAGAAAAAAAAAATGAGCAAAGATTGGAGTACTTAGCGGATTCTGTGGCAAATGAAAAGAGAATAAAACAGATAAGTGATTCTATTTATGAATCGCGGCAAGATAGTGCGAAAGGCATTTTGGAAAGTGAAGCTGTTGCATCAAAAATTGAAGATACATTAGTTTCAAATCCAACACCTGAAGTTGCATCAGCAGCTTCAAATACAGATATTTACTCTGAACCTCGAAAATTCACAGAAAACCTGGCAGTTGAAAAGATAGTGCCTGGAAGCCAGTTGACACGTTTTGCCCGTCAGTACTACAATCATCCACATTTTTGGGTGTATATTTATGAGGCCAATAAGGATAAAATTGCAGATCCAAATAATGTGCCGGTGGGAATTGAGGTAAGAATTCCGAAAATGGATCCAATGCTTGTTGATCCGGGCAATAAGAAGAGTTTGGAGTACGCACTGAAACTCCAAAGTCAGTATTTGCAATGAGTCAGAAGTTAGAAATTAGAAATACTAATCTAATTTTCTTATAGTCTTATATCTAAAAATCTTAAAAATAGGCATTGCCACGTTAAATTCTAACGGCAATGCCTTTTTCCTGTAAGTATTTCTTCAGTTCAGGAATGCTTACTTCACCATAATGAAAAATGCTGGCAGCAAGTGCTGCATCAGCTTTTCCAAGGTTAAATGCATCAACAAAATGCTCCATGTTTCCAGCACCTCCACTGGCAATAACAGGAACATTGACAGCTTCTGAAACGGCACGGGTAATGTCCAATGCAAATCCATCTTTTGTCCCGTCGTGGTTCATGGAAGTAAGCAAAATCTCACCTGCACCAAGCCCTACAGCTTCTTTTGCCCAGTCTACAGTCTTGATGTCTGTCGCTACTCGTCCACCATTTAGAAATACAAACCATTCTCCGTCAACAAGTTTTGTATCAATTGCCAAAACAATGCACTGACTTCCAAATTCATCGGCTAATTCTTTGATTAATTGCGGATTGCGAACGGCAGCTGTGTTCACAGAGATCTTATCTGCACCACAGTTGAGCAACACAGAAACATCCTCAACTGATGAAATTCCGCCACCTACGGTAAATGGAATATTGATTTCTGCTGCAATACGTGAAACTAATTCGGTAAGGGTTTTGCGCTTCTCATTTGTAGCGGTTATATCCAGAAATACCAGTTCATCGGCACCCATTTCTGTATAGCGTTTGCCCAATTCTACCGGATCACCAACGGATTTAATATTCTCAAAATTAATTCCTTTAACGGTTTTCCCGTCTTTTACATCGAGGCAGGGGATGATTCTTTTGGTTAACATGGTTGATTGGTTAAATGGTTGAGTAGTTGATTGAAAAAATAGTTTGGAGTGGAAAGACTTTCTTGTCTGTTGTCACAAAACAATTTTTTAAAATTCTAAATTTGTTAAAGCAAGATTGTCTTTGTTAATAATAATGGTTTCAAATGTATTGATCAGATTTTTATCGTAACTTCTTTTTAACCGAACGTAATTTTCTGTGAATCCGTACATTAAATCGCCATCCCGCTTGTTTTCCCAAAGAACGCTTGCCTGTTTCCCGATCTGTTTTTCGTAAAAATCCCTGGTTTTTTCATCCGAAATTTTGTGAAGCAGATCACTTCGGCGTTTTCGTTCTTTGATGGCTACGTTGTGGTCAATTTCGAGCATCTTTGTTCCTGATCTTTCTGAATAAGTAAAAACATGAAGCTGAGAAAAGTCAAGATTTTTGAGGAAATCCACACTTTCATTGAAAAGCTCTTCAGATTCTCCCCGCACACCAACAATAGTATCAACTCCGATAAATGCATCGGGTAAAAAATACCTGATAATTGCTGCTTTTTCAGCGAAAACTTCTTTTGTGTATCGGCGCCGCATGATTTTTAACACCTCGTTGCTACCGCTCTGAAGCGGAATATGGAAATGTGGCATGAAACGTTTACTTTCAGACACAAATTTTACTATTTCTTCAGTCATTAGATTAGGCTCAACAGAAGAAATTCTGTAACGTACCACAGCATCAATTGTATCCAACTCTTTTAGCAAATCGATGAAATTTTCTCCGTTTCTTTTTCCGAATTCTCCCGTATTTACGCCTGTCAGCACTATTTCTTTTGCACCCAATGCAATGACCTCCTGAGCCATTTTTACCGTTTCGGCAATTGTTCCGCTCCGACTGTGTCCGCGAGCCAGTGGAATGGTGCAGAATGAGCAGTAATAGTCACATCCGTCCTGGATTTTCAGGAAATATCGGGTACGGTCATCGTGTGAAATAGAAGGTTTGAACTTCTTCACTTTCAGTATATTACCTCTGTTTACCTTTGTCTGAGACAGATCTTCCCATTTCTTCAGGTAGTTGAGAATATCGAATTTTTCATTGGCACCAAGCACAAGATCTACTCCATCAATCGATGCTATTTCATCCGGTTTCAGCTGCGCATAGCAACCGGTTACGATCATTTTTGCATCGGGGTGAAGTCTGTTCAGACGGCTGATAGCCTGACGGCATTTGTGGTCTGCCGTATCGGTTACGGAGCAGGTATTGATAATGCACACATCGGCTTCTTCGCCAGCACGTGCTTTCACAAAACCTTCATCAGCCAGCTGTTTCCCTATTGCTGAGGTTTCTGCAAAATTCAGTTTACAACCAAGCGTATGGTAAACGACTTTTTTATTGTTAAATATAGTATTGTCAATCATTATTCTGTAATAAAACGAAGTCAGACAGTCAGTTTATTCCTTAAAATACTAACTGTGAAAATCGGGTGCAAAGTTAAGAAAAATTAAGCAGGTAGGTGCCGTATCGTTATCCGCGTGAAGATAATTAACTTTTTTCTATCCAATTTTAACGCCTGTCATTGAGAGCGAGCCCATAGTCAGCTTGTCATTGAACAATGTCAACTTCTCATTTTCATCCTGCAAAGCGGCTGCATAAAGCAGCGGAATGTAGTGTTCTGAAGTTGGAATAGCCATCCTGTAATTGCCTCCACGCTGGGTGATGCTGATAAGTTCATCGTGTCTTTGTTCCAAAAGCCATTGATTTACGTTATCACGCACTTCTACAGCCCAGTCGTATCCGTCAACTCGCTGATGCCAGTCCACAGCACGTAAATTGTGAACGATATTACCGCTTCCCACAATCAAAACACCTTGTTCGCGGAGATAACTCAACTGTTTTGCCAGTTTATAATGCTGTTCGAAAGTCGCATAATGATCGATGCTGAGCTGAATCATGGGAATGTCAGCTTTAGGATAAATGTGTTTGATTACAGACCAGCTTCCATGGTCAAATCCCCATTCCTTTGTATCCAATCCAATGTTCAATCCTGGATTTCTATCTCTTATTTCTTCTGCAAAAAGTGGAAAACCGGGTGCGGGATACTGCACGTCATAAAGCTCTTTCGGAAATCCGCCAAAATCGTGGATCGTCCTTGGATTCGGCATAGCGGTAATGTGTGTGCCCCTTGTTTCCCAGTGTGCGGATATGCAGAGGATCAGTTTTGGCGTCGTAATTGTGTCACCCAAATGATTCCAGGTCCTTGTAAAATCATTTTCTTCAATTGCATTCATCGGATTACCGTGCCCTACGAAGAGTACCGGCATCTTTGTAAAAGTTTCAGTCATATTCTAAAAAAATAAAGTCCTTTCGTATATCGACAAGGACTTTATTAAAGTTTTCAGTTATTAAAAAAAGATTTAAAGTGTAAGGCTTGGAGCTGTGAATGTTCTTCCAGAAAGCTCATTGTCAAGCAGATACAATCCTTTTGGATCAGTGCCAAACAAGTCATAGCGTTTGCAAAGATCGTCTGAATTTTGTTCTTCCTCACCTTGTTCTTTCACAAACCAGTCAAGAAACTGCATGGTGCGAAAATCTTTTACAAGATATGCTTCTGCGTAAATTTCATTAATAGAAGCTGTGATGTAGCGTTCGTGTTCCAAAGCAGCTTCCAGCGGTTCTTTGAAATTTTTGTATTTCAAAGTTGGTGCAGGAATCTCTTTTAGTTCAATTTCAACGCCGTTGTTTCTCAAATACTGAATGAAAAGCATTCCGTGCGCTTTTTCTTCTTCAGTCTGTACGTCAAACCAATTTCCGAATCCATTCAGATTGTTGTCGTAATAGTAATTCGCCATGTCAAGATACAAGTAAGAAGAGTGCAACTCTTTGTTTACTTGATCGTTAAGCATTTTTGCAATTTTTGGATTTAGCATTTTTTTAATCTCCTATTTTAAGTTTATGTAAAAAATTCATTTATGATGAAAATTGCTTTTTATTATAAAAAAACAAATATTTTAGCTTCATTGTTCAGCACTTCTTTTATTCAATTCTCCAAAAAAGCATCCATTATTTTGGTCGGTTTTCCGTCATTTCCCCAAGCGCTCAATGCGTAATGGCTCCAAGAACGGGCACCTTGAGGTTCCCAGTAGAAAACTCCCAATCCTTTGTTGTCGGGCACTGCTTTCACTTTTTGAATGGTGGCAGCAACCAAATCGTGCGTATTTTGAATTTTCGCAGCATTTACTTCTGCAGAAAGTGAAGAATCCTGTCCGTCTTCACCGCCAACTTCCACCACCATCACTTCTTTGCCGTATCTGCGCACCATGTCATTCAGATTGAAAGCCAGGTCCTCGATGTTTGTCGTGTAATCAGGTTTTCCTTCCAACCAATATGGATAATACGACATTCCAATAATATCGTATTTAGCGTTGTTTTTCTTAGCTTCGTCAAACCACCAACGAAACCGTGCATTGTTGTTTCCCTGATCCACGTGAAGAATCACTTTTGAGTTTGGCGATGCTTTTTTCACTGCTTCGTAGCCCGAATTAAGTAATTCTACTAATTGTGGAAAATTCTTTCCAGAATCTCCTTCCGGCAATAAAAGTCCCGGAGTAATTTCATTTCCTATTTGAACCCATTCTGGTTCTACTCCGGCATTTTTCAGAGCTGATATTACATCAAAAGTGTAATCGAAAAGCGTTTTTTTCAATTCGGTAAAATTCAAATTCACCCAGGCTTTAGGTTTCACCTGTTTGGCAGGATCTGCCCAGCTGTCGCTGTAGTGGAAGTTTATCATTACTTTCATGCCTTCCTTTTTGGCTCTCACAGCCATAGCCACAGTTTCGTCTTTGCTGCAATGTCCGCTTTGTGGATTGTTTGAAGGATCCACAAACGTGCGAAGTCGGACTGCATTAATTCCGTATGATTTAAGGATTTTCAGGCAATCCTCTTCCTTACCATCCTTGTTGTAGAATTTATAACCAGTCGCTTCCATCTGCGGTAGCCATCCAACATCGGCTCCTTTGACAAATGTCGTAGTTTCAGGTTCTTCTACTATCGACGTTTCATTTTTTTTGCAAGATAGCGTGAAAAAAAACAATACTGCAAGAAATAAAGCTTTGATTTTCATGTATGTAATATTAAAGTGTAAACACTCCGAGTTTTTTATTGAATTTTGGTAAAACGGGCGCTAAGTCGTTGGTAATGCAATAATCAACGGAATTTTCGAGGCCGTTTTTCTTCAATCTTTCGAAATGTTCGGAGTTACAAATATACTCAAATAAATTGAGTTTTGCAACCTGCCAAAGCTCAACTGCCACGGTAACTGCGTCGGATTTATTAGAAAAATTCTGAGTTTCTCTCAGCTTTTCAGCCAGAGCACCTGCAAAGAGCGTGTCTTCAATGCAAAAACGGTTATTCCATCCAGAGCATAGAATGGTAATATTTTTATTTTGCGAAGCACAAAACTCTGCAACTTTTGATATGTTGGAAAACGAGCCGATAATGATTTCTTCGGCATTTTTCGCTGTATCAGCAGCCATAGTGCCGTTTGTAGTGGTGAAAACGATTTCTTTTCCAGATACTTTTTCCGGCAAAAAGTCAAAAGGAGAATTCCCGAAATCGGCAAAATCACATTTCTGCGTATTTCTCTCAGCTGCTACTAAAAATCCTTTCTGCTTCCATTGTTTAGCTTCCAGCACAGAAGCCACGGTTCTCACCGATTTGGCTCCGTTATGAAAAGCCGCGCAGATGCTTGTAGTGGCTCTGAAAACATCTACGATTACGACTATCGAATTTTCTCCTGTATAATAATCATAAAGCGCTGGTGAAAAGCATACATTTAGTGTCATTTTATCATTTTTAGTTTGAAAATTTCGTTTCTGAAAGGAGTAAAATCCTAGAAATTTTTCAATTCTGTGTAAAGTCGTTGAATCGGCAATCCCATCACATTGAAGTAGGAGCCCTCAATCCGCTCAACTCCGATGTAGCCGATCCATTCCTGAACTCCGTAGGAGCCGGCTTTGTCGTAAGGTTGGTAATGGTTCAGATAGTACTCAATTTCTTCTTCGGTAAATTGAGAAAAATAGACGTCAGAAACCACGTGGAAGACTTTTGTTTTCTTGGCAGTTTTGATGCAGACGCCGGTAATTACCTGATGCATATTGCCGGAAAGGGTTTTCAAAATTCTTCGGGCATCAGCTTTGTCTGTGGGTTTTCCGTACACTCGGTCGTTGTACCAAACAATGGTGTCTGCGGTGATTATCAGATGATTATCCGCGATTGTGTAAGAATCGGCTTTTTTCTGAGCCAGATACACGGGAATATCCACTCCGCCCATTCCTTTGGGATACGATTCTTCAATATCATTGGTAATGATTTGAAAATCAATGTCTAATCCGGTAAGCAGTTCTCTTCTGCGAGGCGAATTTGAACCAAGGATTATTTTGTATTTCTTGAGGTTGTCTAACATACTATTTTACCATAAAAAGTCCGAAAAGACTGATGTCGAATTTCTCAGCCAGGAGATAATAAAAAACCAATGAATAAAGCACGCCGATGACCATGATGAATTTTGAGAAAGTGGATGCTTTGTGAAAATCAGCTTTTTCTTGAGCTTTGTAAAGCATAATTCCAAGTGAAATCAACGGCAGTATCAGTCCAAAAATGATGTAACGAAACGTGAAATTTCCTTCGAAATTGATGTAGTGGAAATTTACATGCAGCAAAGCCAGCATGGTGAAAACGATCAGACCGTACAGAAATAATTTTGTTTTTTTCATTCCCCATTTAATCGGCATTGTCCTGCTTTCAAGTTCCCGGTCGCCATGAATGTCCTCTATGTCTTTGATGATTTCTCTGATCCAGGTGAGAAGAAACGAAAATACAGCAAAACCGCCAGTCCAGACGTAGATAGTTTTCGGAACCGGCGTTTCGGCGAGGAGAGTTCCATAACTGATTTTCAACTGTGCAACTGCCAGAATCCCAACAACAAAAACCGATAAAGCTGCTAAAAGGCTAACAATCAGATTGCCGATAAGAAACTGTCTTTTGTAACTTGCAGAGTAAAACCAAAGCAATCCCGGAGTGAGGAGAAGGATAAAACCAAGCGTTATGCTTTTGGCGGATAAAGCCACTGCCAACCCTGCAAGCGAACCAAGGCCTGTCAAGATCTGATAAAAAAGTATGGAGTTTTTTAGAGAGATTTTATCACCGACAATTACGCTTCCCGGACGATTGATTCGGTCAATTTTTACATCAAAATAGTCATTGATGACATACCCACCGGCGGTGATAAGTATTGTAGCAAGCGTTAAAAGCCAGAAAAACGGGTTGCTCCCGGTTATTTCAAATCCAAAAGTCTTAAGCAGTGGAATGGCAACAGCAAACTGCATGAGCCATTGTATCAGAACTAAAAATACAAGATTTTTCCATCGTATAATATGTAGATAGGGTGTCATTATCCTTTCATTTGCGAAATAATACGATCGGGCACAGCATTTTGACGCTTCATCCTCAGTTAAGTTTACCGTATATAATTTGCTGCTTTTTTTAAGTGGTGCCGTATAAAGTGGCGAAGAATAAAGCAGTTTCATAAATTAGGTATTTGCTTAAGATTATATCAGGTTTCTTTATCTTCAGAAGGTACAATTTCAGTACTATCCGAAGACTCAACCTTCTTTTTCTTTGCCGAAAAAAGGATGATTATACCAGCGCCGATCAACAGAATCGGCCAAATAAATTCAGATATTGATTTAGTCCAAATGATAATGTCTTTCAGGTAAAAAAGTATACCGACCACAATCAAAACAATGCCTATCGACTTGTTTTTGTGGGCAATCAGAAATATCAAACCAAATGCAAAGGGTAGATTTCTAAAGTCGAAAATATAATTTTCCACCTCCGGCGAGAAGATAGAAAGCTGTTTCAACAAAAATAAAAATCCAAAAACTAGCAGGGAAACACCCCAAGCTATACGGCTGTCGTCTTTCATAGCTGATATTTATTTAAAATATATAATCCAGAATACGCTATTTAATAAATTATTGATAAATAAAATGACAGAATTCATGATTTTTAAAAGCACGTATTATTCTGTCAAATATATAATTATTTAAACTTTTCAAAATGAATTTTATTGTAATCAAGTTTCTCCAAGTCGTGCGGCTGACGCACTTCGTTTTTATAACCTATTGAAACTATGCATAAAACAGAAAATTGTTCGGGGATATTTAAAAGTTTTTTTATATATGTTTCTGAACTTAGGTTTTTTTCTTTTTCCCGGTTGTAAATCTGCACCCAGCAACTTCCAAGACCAAGATCTTCTGCCTGCAGCTGGATAATGATTGCAGCTATGGATGCATCTTCAATCCAAATATCGCTTTTGGTGGTGTCGGCAGTGACTACAATGGCCAAAGGTGCGCCTGCAAGCATCTGCGAGCCGTGTTCGCGTGATTCGGAAAGCTGCCGGAGCATATCTTCATCTTGCACAACGATAAATTCCCAGGGATTTCTTCGTTTTGATGCGGGCGACATCAACGCAGCAGTGGTGATCTTCTGAACTATTTCAGTTGGAATTTTCTCCTCTGTATATTTTCGGATACTTCTACGGCTTTTTATTAAATCACCAAACGACATAGACCTTGAAAAAGATTATGAGTAAATTATTGAAAAAAAAGGATAAGGAATTGCTTGCTCAACTGCCTTGGATGTTGTAGAAATATGCCAACGCGTTGTTGGGTTTCAGTATCGGCTTCAAGCGCTCGAAAGTCAGCGCCACCTCAGTCTGGCCGGTGCTGTAAGGAGCAATGTCATACGGATTGTACACATAAACCAGCCCGTCGGCATTCACATAGAAGTTGTTGTTCGGCTTGATTTGATCCTCGAAAAAATGAAATTCGTTCAGGTCGGCAACCGATTCCATCTCGGCATTGTCTTCTACAATCTGCTGTTTAATAAGCTGAGTGAGAGAGTTTTGGTAGTTGTCGATAAATAAATCTTTCTCTAGCAGCAGTTTGGCATTATTCAAGTCGAAATTGTAAAACAACCGGCTGCTGTTCCCGTGTGCACCACCCATGTATGCATATCGTTCATAGCTGTACGAAAGAATTTTGTCATCTAAATACATAGCCACACCCTGCACCTGAATCTGATTCTGCCAGATACCACTGGGCTCTTTGGCTTCAATTATTTTTTGGAGAAATGGTTCGTTGCTTCTTTTATATTCATTGGACAGAACCAGCGCATACTTAGGCAGAATACTGTCAAGAGGCATTGAGTTATAAATTTCGCCAAAGATTTTGGCAATAATCTGTTTCTGGACATTTTTCAGAATGTCGTTATCGCGAAACTTCACTGGAAGCTCCACTTCAGCTTCAAATGAGAGTGCTCCTAAAGCAGTATCAGCCGTAAGTGGGTATATTTCTTTGAAATTAAAGACATTCATTTCCATCTCTTGAGGTTTGCAGGATGTGAAAAGCAGTATAAACAAACCGGTAAAAATCGAAAACGATAATATTCTTTTCATAATATGCCTGAAAGCGTTAAAATTTGTTGCAAAGTTACAAATAATATATGATTTTCACTTAAAAAATAGGTTGCAGATAGATGAAAATTTCGACTCTAAAAAACAGAACTAAAAATTTCTAAAAACCTGATGCTGTAAGGTGTGACAAGTACTTATGAAGAAAACATATTACAATTTGATTTGTTTAATTTTATTTAAAAAAAATCAAATTAAGAGCCATTTGCATTCAATCTTTGTTTCTATGTTTATATTTGCATCCGAAAATGAAAAATAATATTCTATATACTACGCTTGCATTGTTGTTTTCTGCAATATTTCTTATTGCAGGAACAGGATATAATATCGTTCATTTTTGCTGTAATGATTGTGAAGTAGCTGGAATAGAAACAGTTACAGAAACTTCATGCATGAGCGTACACGAGCATTTCTGCCACGATGAATCTACCGAGCACCAGCACGGCGAAGATGCTATGGCCTGCGTACACGAACTGAACAAAGGATGCGATTTGAAGCGTCTGACAGTTGACGTGCCTTCCATTCAAACACCCGATTACGACTTCCTGGATTATTCACTTTTAACAGCAGAAACCGGCAGTGTCTTTGCTGCGATGCTATCTTTTGAAGATTTTTCACAAGAAGTTGATATTTCTCACACATTCCCGGATATCCCCATCTACGAGGAGGGACGTCAGATTCTCTCCAAAATTTCTATACTCCGAATTTGATTTTAATTGATCGAATAAGATGATTTTCAGGCATTCTATGCTTGAACAGAACGTATTTCTATTAATTAAACATCAAACAATTGTATGAAAAAACAAATCATATTTTTCTTTTTTCTGGCAGTTTCTGCCACCCTGTTTTCGCAAGTTCACGGATTTATAAAAGATAATTCAGGCCACATTATCCCTGGCGCACATGTTCGTTGGGTTGGTTCTGAAACCGGTTCTGTATCAGACGAAAGCGGACATTTTCACATTTCATCGTCCAATGAAAAAAAACTGCTCGTTTTCAGTAGCGTAGGTTATGCTACGGATACGGTGGATGTTTCAAAACTTAATACAAAAGACCACTTGAATATTGTACTTAAAGACAACATTGAATTGGCCGAAGTGACCATTACACAACGCAGAAACGGCAAAATGGTAAACCGACTTTCCGTTAGCAATATGGAAACACTGAATACCAATGAGCTTAGAAAAGCGGCCTGCTGCAACCTGTCGGAAAGTTTTGAGACAAATCCTTCGGTGGACGTTTCTTACAGCGATGCAGCTACCGGAGCCAAGCAGATAAAACTACTCGGACTTTCTACCGGTTACGTACAGATGCTGACTGAAAACATTCCAAATATACGCGGACTTTCTTCTGCTTACGGAATGGGATATATTCCCGGACCCTGGATGGAAAGCATTCAGATTTCGAAAGGTACTGCCTCTGTAAAGACTGGCTACGAAGCTATTGCAGGGCAGATAAATGTAGAGTATAAAAAGCCGCAACTGAGTGATCAGGTTTCTTTGAATTTATTTGCCAATTCGCGCGGAAGGGTCGAGTCAAATGCCGATGTAGCCGTCATGCTGAATGATTCGCTGGCAACAGGCGTGATGCTTCATGCTTCGGATGAATTTCTTGATCTTGACCATAACAAAGACGGTTATATGGATCTTCCTCGTATCCGCCAGTATAATGTGGCCAACCGTTGGTATTACAAAAACAACAATCATATTTTGCAGGCATTTGTACGCGGACTTTCTGAATACCGAAAAGGAGGTCAGACGGCAGGTGATTATCACGTTGGAATCAACACGGAACGATATGAATTTTTCGTGAAAAACGGCTTTTTGTTCGGTGGAGAACCTGAGAGCGAACACGACCACAGTTCACACGAAGGTGAGGTGCATCCTTACGAAAAACAATCGAGCCTTGGAATTATTCTGAGTGGAAGCATTCACAATCAGGATGCAATGTATGGAAATAAAAGATACGACGGCCATCAGAATAATCTTTATGCCAATTTGATTTACGATACTGAATTTAGTAAATCGCACAAGCTCTCATTAGGTACAAGTTTCAATATGGATATGTACGACGAACTTCTTAAAGTTTCTGATGAAACTCCTTACAAGCGAACTGAATATGTGCCCGGAGTTTTTGCTGAATATACAGTGAATTACAAAGATTTGACGGCAATGGCAGGCGTTCGTGCCGATTATAATTCAGTTTTTGGTACGTTTATCTCTCCAAGATTTCATGTCCGATACAATATCGCTGATATACTTCATTTGCGAGCAGCAGTTGGGAAAGGTTACAGAACGCCCAATGTGTTGGCAGAAAATAATTTTCTGCTTGCCAGCAACCGAAAAATTTTTATTGCCGATAATTTGAAACAGGAAGAAGCATGGAACTACGGTACTACGGCTCATATTTTCATACCTATATGGAGTGGGAGAGAACTTGGACTGATGGCCGAATGGTTTTACACCGATTTCTCAAATCAAATTGTTGCCGATATGGATTCTAATCCAAACGCAGTTTCATTTAACAATTTGAACGGTAGATCCTATTCAAGTAGTCTGCAGTTTGAAGCTAATTTGGAAATTGTAAAAGGATTTTCAGCAACGCTGGCGCACCGGATAAACGATGTGAAAACCACTATCAACGGCGAGTTGAGAGAAAAACCTCTGAACAATCGCAGTAAAAGTCTGGTGACTTTATCTTATCAGACTCCACTTAACAAATGGCAGTTTGACTACACAGCTCAATTTAACGGTGGCGGCCGATTGCCCGATCCTGACGTTGTAAATCCGCTTTGGGAAAAGGAATTCAATCCTTTCACAATTATGAATGCGCAGATTACAAAGAATTTCAGAACCTGGTCTGTGTACGCCGGTGCAGAAAATATAACCGATTTCGTGCAGCATCAACCGATTATTGACGTGCAAAATCCTTTCGGAGATAATTTTGACGCTTCTATGGTATGGGGACCGATGCACGGCCGTACATTCTATGTTGGAATGCGTTGGGCATTAGCCAAAAAGTAAATATTCAGTATTTAAACATTCAATTTTTTTGAAAATGAAAACAAAAATTTTAATCATATCAATTATTGCCGTTTTTATGGCAACTCTGAGCGTAGAAGCTCAAAATAAAAAAACGAATCATAACAAAACTGTGACTTTTGAAGTTACTATGACATGTGAAAATTGCAAGAAAACGATTGAAAAAAACATTGCTTTTGAGAAAGGAATGAAAGATATGAAGGTCGATTTGGATAATAAACTGGTAACTCTGACCTTTGATTCCCGAAAAAACAACGAACAAAAAATCATTGAAGCATTCTCAAAACTTGGCTACGACGCTGTAGTAATGAAGAACAAGAAATCGTGAAAAATCTTGAAAAAATATTAAATCATATATATTTATAAGAAATATTTATTTCAACTCTTTGAAAATAAAGAAAAATAAATATCTTTGTAAACTAAATTATAATCGTTCTAAATAATCACTATAAATTTGAATCAAAAATGAAAACAAACCAAATTTTTATGGCAGTTGTTGCCTTGTTTATTTCTTTAACAGTTATGACTGCTCAGGTTCCAGCAAAAAAAGACGCTAAAGCAGAACCTGCTAAAAAAGAGTGTACAGATCAGGCCAAAAAAGAATGCAAAGATGCTAAGACAGCCGATTGTACTGCAAAAGCTGAATGCAAAGATGCAGCAAAAACTGCTGATTGCTCTGCAAAAACAGAATGCAAAGATGCTGCTAAAGCTGGTGAATGCAAAGACAAAAAAGCTGCTACAGCTCAAAATCAAGCTTGCTGCGACAAAAAAGACACAGCCCAGAAGTAAAAATACTTTTGGATTTTTCCGCTGAATGATTAACTCTGTCAAAATTAAAACTTTGACAGAGTTTTTTTTATCGGCAATTTCAGATTATTCAGAACAGTAATTTTTTAGATTTATTCAACTTCGAATAATCAGACAATTTTAGTAATTTTGTATTTCAATTTTACATCAATGACTGACAAAATTAAATATTATATAGACAGCATGCGTCTTCGCACGTTGCCGCTTTCTGTTGCTGGAATCATCATGGGTAGTTTTGTGGCCGGTTCATTTGGATACGTAGAAACCGGAATTTTTATCTGGGCAATGCTGACAGCCCTTGCGCTACAGATTCTATCCAATATAGCCAACGAACTAGGTGATTTACATAAAGGAACGGATAACGAAAATCGTCTGGGCCCTATCCGGAGCGTACAAAGCGGAAAACTGACCGAAGATGAGTTGAAGAGAATGCTTGTCGGATTTGTATTGTTGTCGATGATATTCGGATTATTTTTAATTCACACCTCATTTGGTTCGCTCACTTCCTCATCAAGCTTAAAAATGATCGGTCTCGGTGCGTTTGCAATCATCGCTGCCATCAAATATACTTTCGGTGGAAAAGCATACGGCTACATCGGACTGGGCGACTTGTTTGTATTTCTGTTCTTTGGTTTGGTGAGCGTGATGGGAGTGTTTTTCTTAATGACAAAACTGCTTCCCTGGGTGGTTGTGCTTCCTGCTTCTTCCATTGGATTTTTATCCACCGCCATGCTCAACCAAAACAATATGCGCGATATCGAAAACGACTCTAATTTTGAGAAAAAAACCATGGCTGTGCGAATGGGATTACATTCTACAAAAATATATCACCTGATAATCATATCGTTGGCTTTTATTTTGATGACGTTGTATTGTATTATTGAAAAAGTAAATGTAATCGGCTACCTTTACCTGATTACGCTTCCAATTTTTATCTGGCACCTGATCTATGTGCTGAAAAATGACGGGAAAAGTCTGGATAAACACATGAAAGTGATAGCATCGGGAACTATGCTTTTCTCTGTTTCAGGAGGAGTAGGATTGCTGCTTAACTGGATTCAAAATACAAATATTCAGATATAAAGTGTAGTGAAATTATCACATAACTAACAAGAATAATGATTTTCACAACTAAAGTTAATATTCCGAAATCTCCTTTCCGGATTGGGTATGAAGACAGTGTGTTAACACTCGGTTCCTGTTTCGCTGAAAATATCGGAACCAGATTGGAGAATGCATTTTTTCTTTCTTTTATCAATCCGTCTGGCGTGCTGTACAATCCAATGTCTGTTGGCCAGGGGATTCGTTATTTGCTTAGTGAGAAGGAATTTACCGGAGAAAATTTGTTCCAATCGGGTTCACTTTGGAATAGTTTTGCGCACAGCAGTGCATTTTCGGCCACTTCAGTGGATGAAGCGCTTCAAAAAATGAACAGCCGCCTAATAGCTGCTCGCAGTTTTTTAGCTGAAACGAATGTAATCATTATTACGCTCGGCACAGCATGGATTTTTGAAAATGCTGAAAAGGGAAATGTCGTCGCTAACTGCCATAAACAGCCTGCAAATCAATTCATTAGACGCAGATTGAGCGTGGATGAAATTGTATGTGAGTTCTCTGAAGTTATAGAATTACTACTTAAGCGGAATCCACAACTTAAATTTGTATATACGGTGAGTCCGATTCGTCATTGGAAAGATGGAGCTCATGAAAACACAGTCAGTAAAAGTACACTTCATTTAGCTGTAAATGCTCTCGAAATGAAGTATGATTGCGTGGACTATTTTCCGGCTTACGAAATCATGATTGACGAACTGCGCGATTACCGTTTTTATGCTTCGGATATGTTTCACCCATCCGAACAAGCCGTGGATTATATCTGGCAGCGATTTTCTGAAACCTATTTTTCAGAGGAAACATTGGACTTGAAAAAAGAATTGGAACAACTACGATCAGATTTAAATCATCGTCCGATCCACCCTGAAACTACTGAATATAAGCAATTTGTAGCATCGGTAGAAAAGAAAAAGGATGGATTGATTGAAAATTATCCGTTTTTGAGAGTGAGGATTAATGGTTGATTG
>CAZIRA010000043.1:0-19147 GCA_964541615.1 uncultured Paludibacter sp. | reverse complement strand
TTGGATCGAGGTAGAAATTCACATTGTCGAATTGGATCGGATAAATCGCCCGGTCATTCACATCAAAGAGTTTGTCAACCGGAATAGCCAGCGAGAAGTCTGCATTTTTGGTAAACGAATTAAATTCAATCGTTGACGTCTGAAGTTGGTTGGTTTTAAGGGTGAAAATCGCTCTTGTTATTGACATGTCGCCAATATTCATCACCATTTTCACCGTATCCGGAAGACCGTAGAAGGTTTTTGAGTTTGAAAGTTTTATAAACGGCGCCCTTCCTGCAGCAAAAACATAATTGACAACCGAGCCGGAAGTCCAGTTTTGTGGTAAATTTTCAACGTTTAGTTTGGCGTTCAGGAACGAGGGTGCTGACAAGGTCCAGTCAGAAGTTTTGATGCTGTCGCCAATGATAACCGCAGCAGGAGCAATCTCAACGTTCACTTTTATCTGGTCAGAAACAGCGTCAATTTTTCCAGTCAAGATTGTTGTTCCGTTTTTAAGAGCCTTTACCACTCCATTTTCAACAACACAAATCTCCGGATTATCCACTACCCAGTCAAATGCAGCCGCAGAAATGAGCGCATCACCTGCTGTTGTTGTAGCAAGAACTTCTATCGGATAATTTCTTCTATTGTCTGTAAGCACTGAATCAAGCCTGATTTTTATACCAGAAACGGGCAGAAAATTAATGTTGATTGTAGTAACTACATTGCCGTTGAAGGTCGCTGTAATTTGTCCGGGTGTATTACCAGTGGCAATAAATTTATTTCCATCAATTTTTCCAAGAGATGGCGGACAAGTTAAAACTACATTTTGCTGATCAGCCGTCAGAAGTACTCCATACTGATTATAGGCATAAAATTTCGGAATATATTCGCCCAGGTAAGGCAGAAGTTGAGTAGATTCGTGTGGTTTTATAGTTGCCACATTGTTGTCGGTTGGTGCTGTGGAGACTACAAAAACACTGTTGGCAACCGCTCTTTCACCTCCCGGATCGCTCGTTTTATTGACCGGGCCGCCGTATTCGGCCACATACATGGCACTTGAACCTCCACCATCCATGTTGAAAGCCGTATAGGCTCCACCGCTTTTCATCACTTCAGCCAGTTGTTTGGTAGTTGCACCTGCTGATATTCCACGTCCGTCTATTACACAAAAAATAATTGTATCTTTCGCCTGGCTATAACCAAGACCTGTACGCGGATGAAGTTCGTTCCATACATTACCTTGTTCCACTACTCCATTAAGCAGCATGGTTTTGTAATTGTCACCTCCGGTCATTTGAAGATAATTGGAAGTATTGTTCGAATTTACCGTAAGATTGAGTTTCAAATCAATTACATCGTTTACAGCCAGATTATTCAAATTATCGGCAGCTGTACCGTGACCTGAAAGAACCGCTTTTCCTTTCGGAATTGCCATATTACCTTTCCCCTTTTCAATCTGCAATACTTTAGCTTTCAGCGTTTTATTACTTCCCCAGGTATATCCCTCCTTAAGTTCAATCAGTACTTCGGTGCCGTATGAATTCGTGTGAGTGTATTTTCCATTATGCCGGTTGAAAAGCACGAGTTTGTTTTCTCCACGTAAATGATTCACCGAGTTGATGGTCCAGTCGGATTCTCCAAACTGAATGTTTCCGGAATAGCTCATGATGCCGATATCGGGAGTTTTCAGATCATCAATTGTAAAAACATTTCGGCTTCCGGGTATGCGGGCTATTTCGCCGTTCGCCATGTTACCGCTTACCGGATAACCCACGTATCCAGTGGTTTCGTAAAAGTCACCGTTTGTTCCGGCAAAATAAAAATTCTGTTCACTGCTCAATCGTTTGGCCAGCACCGATGGCTGTTCGCCTCCGTAAATAGAATCCCTTCCGAGTGCCGTACGTACTTCGATGTGTGGATTTTTCAGATCGGTTTTCAGAAAATAAACATCCAGCCGCTTCGTTGCAGTAGTCAAACGAAGGGATGTAAATTGAGTTCCGGGACCCACCTGATGATTTTCAAGCGTATCAACCGAGTAGTTAACACCATCGACGAGTAAAGTCTGTGCGTGAACAGCAGTAAAAAAGGTGAGCAAAAAAATAAACAGGTAATTTTTTTTCATGATATACTGGAAATGAGTGAATTATGTTAAAATGGTGATTTGCTGTTTTCTTTAGAATTTCAAAAAAGGCGGCGGAAACACCACCGCCTTTTTTTTGAAAGGATGATTATATAACAGAATTTATTTTACAATCACTTTATGAACTGCAGTTTTACCATCCAAGGTAGTTGCTTTCACAATAAAGATTCCGCTTTCAGAAACAGTTACTGATTCTACTTTCTGAGCTTGCGCTACAAGCTGTCCTGTAACTGAGAATACAGAAACAGAAGCTACTCTTTCGCTCAGCAGCAGTGATTTGCCATTAACTGTAACTGATACTGCATCGTTGTTGTAGGTATCGCGGATACCGGTAGTTCCAGCAGAGAATTCATACATTCCATAACCGTTTTCACCGGTATAAACATAAAGTTTTGCTGTTTTTGCAGCTTCATTCACTTCTACATAAGGAATAGCTGTACGATAAGCATTACTTACTGCACCCATACCGGCTGCCGGGAATGTCCACATTGGAACCATTTCAGAGAACAGCTTGGAAGCATCTTTCCATTTGTACAGACGGAAAGTAGAAGGAGGAACACCTATCGTGTTAGTTCCGGCTATCAGGAAGAAGTATTCGCCTCCCAGTTCAAATTCAATTAGACCGTTGTGTCCTTGATTGATTTTCCATTCGTTGCCCGGGCTTGTAGTCAAATCAGACTGAGCAGGAACATTATTGTAGAATCCGTCAATAACATTTCCAGACATATCAATCAAAGTAGGTAACGTTGCGTTTCCATCCAGGTAGAAGTAAAACTCATCCAATGGGAATATCTGTGGAGCTGTGCCCGGATTAGCTAATCCTGTTAAATAAGTACCTTCTACGTCAGTAGCAATTTCGATCATTGTTGCTTTACCTGCTACGCCGCCTTTGATCTCCCATTTGTAAGCTTCCATCGCGTTGGCGTTTGAAGCCATGACGATTGCATTGCCGTTGATGTCGCCATAAACACCAAATGCATCAAAACGGATATTTAATTCTGCAAAATCAGGATTCTCAATCAACATTTCTTCCAATACCAAAATACCTTCTCCCGTAGTTAGATCTACTTTCCAAATCTGGAACATCTCTTTATTAGATGTGATACCGTTTCCAAGCAATACTGTACCTGCATTATCTAATTTAATATCATTAAATGGCAGAGTACCAGCTTGTTTTACAGCCCCTTCAGTATCAGTGTATGTAAACATATTAGCTCCTAACTTAATTGGCGCTAATCTCTTACCGGTAGCACCTTCTACAACTGTGAGCTGTTTGTGTTCTCTGTCAACAAAATACATTTTACCATCTTTGGCTGCCATTCCGCGAACAAACTGTGGTGTTCCGATAGGGTTAGCACCTAAGTTGTCCATTTTTGAAGAAACAAGCCATTTGCTGGTTAACGAATATTTTCCATCTCCAAGAACCGGGTATGCAAATGGATCTGGTTGTGGAACCGGTGATTTCTTAATATTGGCGATAACAGTATTCAAGCGGGCTTCTGTACCGAAATCAACCACTCCTTTGAAGTCAATTTTTGTTCCAACAGGGTAATTTGCCTGATCAAGTTTCAGTGCCAATGGGAATGTAAGGCCTGCATCATCTGACAATATGGAAGTTCCATCTGCATTGTAAGATTTCACTGATAAACCTAAGATTTGTACCCACTCATACATATAAGATTTGTATTCTTTGGTTGCATCAGCTTTCAATTCCAGCATAGTCAGTGTTTGAATTGCCGGAGCAGATCCTGCAACTTTTTCATTAACTGCTACATCGATCAATTTCATTTTTGTTCCGTTAGGAGCCGTTTTTCCACTTACTGAAACATTGTCTCCAACAGCCACTCCAGGTGCAGCAGCAAACGAAAGAAGCATTCCACCAGTTGCATCCTGAATATAAACGTCATTTCCTACAATCAAAGAAACAGTTCCTGTTGTTTTTGTAGCAACTCCGCCTGTACCCAATGCCCAAACTTCAGCAATAGTTGGAACATATTCTACCCATTTTGCAAAGAAAGCTTTATCGCCTGTAGCACCGACCGGGATAGAGGTAACTTTAGCACCTGAGAAATCGGCTGCTGCGTACCATCCGTCAAATGTAAAACCTTCTTTGTAAGGTGCCGGAAGTACAACCTCTGCTGTTCCATCATAGGTTGCAGGTCCTGCAAATCCGTGTTTCCAAGCCGGCATAAATGCTGCCGGTTGTCCTGCAATTGCATAATCAGCAGAAACAGGCCAGGTGGTACGTTTCCCGTTTAAGAAAAATGCAGAGAAATTGTAACGCAAGTTAGCAGCTGCAGAAGAGGCAAGGGCAGTTCCCTGAGCTGTGTTAACAGCATCCATATAAGTAACTAACCATCCCCATTTGGCTTTTACAGCTGCGTCAGCAATAAATGTGAGATCCATTGCAGCTGCTTGAGTAGGAATTCCCTTCGCTAAGTCACCGTTAAGTTCATCAATCGATGTCCATACAGTAGTGGTACCTTTAAATGTATTCCATGACGCATTTAAGCCCATATACATATCATTCTTATTTTTCCATCCATCCGGATTCGTCACACCTCCGTTGAGTTCGTAGGTGATGTTACCGCCTGCTGCAAAGCCCATTACGGCTACTGCGCATGCCATCAATAATAAAGTAAGTTTTTTCATAAGGCAAATTTTTAAAAGTTAATATATTATTTTAAATGATATCCCATATTTATTGTAAAATAAATTTCGCTACGCTGCTCGTATTTCCTGCTGTCAATTTTACAACATAAAGTCCTTTCGAATAGTTCTTCATTGACAATTTATAATTCTTTTCTCCCAATTGAGCCGGTAAAACTGATGTGTAAACCAATGTTCCCGTAACAGAATATACTGAAGCCGTCAATTCATCTTTTAGTTCTTCATTTAACTGAATGTGAAGGTTTTTTTCAACATCCACGTAAGTTTTTATCAACTTGTCTGAAAATACACTTTTCACATCCGTACCGGATTTTATATACACAGTAATAAACGGCGATGGATCAGTGGTTCCCGTATTGTTGAGGGCTCTCACCCGCACAAAGTAGGTTCCTTCGGAAAGTCCGGTGTAATCAGTCGTATAGACAAATGCATCGGTTCTTTGCGCTTTTGTGGCGCGTGGCGGGAATGTATTGTTCTGCGACAGTTCTGCCAGGAATCCTTTGGAGTTTTGCGGAGCCCACTCTACTCTCAATGTAGTAGCAAACATCTCAGCTCCATTAGCCGGAGAGAAGATTACCGGAACTGGAATTTCCAAATCCATCGTTTTGAAACTGATCACTTCAGATGTAGCCTGTATCAATCCGTCCACTACCTTCACCCTGGCAAAATACGTTTTTTCACTTATCAGGATTTGATCCGGCAACGTAAACGTAGTAGCGCTCAAAGTCTGAGAGAAGACTTGATTTGCTGCCTGGAAAAGTGCAGATGTAGATATTTCAAGCGTATATTGCGCCGTTGGGCTTAAGCTCATCCACTCAAATGAAGGTGTAAGCAAAACTCCTGTTGCACCATCTGCCGGCGAGGTTATTTTGAATTTTGTGCCGTTGAAACTGAATACCTGCGAATAAATATCTGGAGCGTTTGCTTTTCGGGTTTTTACACGCCAGTAGTATGTTTTATTTTCCAGAATATTGGTCTGCAAGCCAGATGGGAATTGATTCAATGCAGTTTCTCTGGCGCATATCAAATTCTCAAACTGGCTATCCTCCGCCACTTCCCACACGTAAGAATCCGCTCCCGCAACAGCGCTCCATTTGAATAAAGCCGGAATAATCGGCTGAGAATTGTTCTCAGGATAGATAAGCTGAGCAGCTGTAGCAGTTGCCAAAGACTCTCCCACTATTCTTGGTGCTGTTTCATTGCGGTATCGGTCAAGTGCTGAAACCGCAATTTTGTGTGTCAACGTAGAAATCCCCGATGGAAGCGTATATTGTTTTGCATAGGATACACCCAGCAAACAGGCTGAAGTTGAGTAAACTGCCGGATCATTACTATTTGCAATCGGAACGGCATAGACAGCAAATTTTACATCGTTTCTTTCGTGTGTCCAGGTCACAACTCCGGCATTCGAAGCAAGATTATCCACCAAATTCAAAGCCGAAGCATTTTTCCAGTTAATGGATGGTGGAATAGATGGCCGTGTAAACACATTGGCTTTCAGGTAATCCACAAATGTAAGTCCTGTAGCTTTAGTAGTAGCATAAAAAACACTTCCCGGAGCTCCATTCAAATCACTTGTGCGGTTGGCATCCACCTGGATTCGCACTTCCGGGAAAGTGAAATTGGTTGCACCCGGAGCCTTCTGCATGGTGCTTTCAGCGCTTACTGAAGCGTATTGTTCAATAATATTTCTTTCCAGTTCAGAAATACCGAGTTCTGAAATTTCATCGGAAAGAACTTTATAGGTTCTCATTTCCTGCGGAGCATACATGGGTGCCGGCGGTGCTGCAGCGCCAGTCATTGCAGAGAGTGAATGGCTGGAATAGAAATGCTTGCTAAACTTATTGGCAACCATACTCCACCAAACAGCCAGTTTGTCGTAAGGTAGAGAACTTGATGTAGTCCAATAAAGTTGAGGAGAAATGTAATCTACCGAGCCCTGACTGAGCCAGGCTAGCGGATCAGAATAGATTCCGTTGTACTGCCAGTCGCTGCCAACCGGAGCAGGAGGCACTCCGTACTTTTCGGCAACAGCAGGACTGGAAGCTGCCACACCTGCAGGACTAACTCCAAATGTCACGTATGGCTTGATCTCCTGAATTCTGTCGTATACTGCCTTAATCATTTTATTGCAGTTCTCGCGCCTCCAGTCACCTCTTGAAAGCCCATCAGGATTGTAAAGATTGTATTGTGCCTGATCATGTTCATCCTTAGTAATACCATTTCCATAAAAATAATCATCAAACACAATCCCGTCCACGTCGTAATTTGTTACAACTTCAGCCACTATATCAGCAATCCGCTGTGTTACTTCAGGAACACCCGGATTCAGAATTTTTGTGTAGCTGTCATAAGCTATGAGCCACTCAGGTTTTGTATTTGGGTAGTCTGTAGGTAAATTTCCATGTGTAGCCGAAGAGGAAGAATATCTGTACGGATTTATCCAGGCATGAAGTTCCATTCCCCGTTTATGGGTTTCCTGCACCGCATATTCCAGCGGATCCCAACCCGGATCGGCTCCACGCTCAGAGGAAATAAAACTGCTCCAATTCTCAAAGGAAGAGGGATACATGGCATCGCTCATACTTCTGATTTGGAAGAAAACAGTATTCATGTTGGCCGTTTTCATCCTGTCAAGTATTTTTATCAAATCTGCTTTCTGCTGATTGACAGCCGCCAGGCGTTGTGACTCTGTTCCATCGGCAGGCACTGTTACAGAAGGCCAATCGAGGCGCCACACCGTGGCAAGCCAATTTGCACGCATCTCACGTTTCGGTGGATTTTGAGCGTAGGCCAGCTGAAAGAGTAATAGCCCGGCTAGTATATTGAACAAAAGTTTTTTCATTGGTTGAGAATGCGGTTTGGTTAAAATGCGAAATCTGATGCAATCAATCTCTTAAAATAATTTGGATTTAGTGTTATTAACTGATACTCCGTACACTTCCACACCTTCTATCACGTGTTCTATCACCCTTTTAGAAGCACTGTAGCGCATCAATCCTGATTTTACTGTCGGATCGGCGGAGCGAAGTCCAAAGTACACATCGCCGGTGGCTTCATCCAATGCCAACTGACATATTCCGATGAATTCGCCGGTTGATCCTTCACCTTTTCCGGTTTCAGTAATCGGCGTAACAGTTTTTCCTGCGGCTGTTTTCAAAAGATAAGGTGTCAGATTGCCTTTTGAAGACCCAATTTCTGCAAGTTGAGCTAATGTACAACGATAAAGTCCTTCAAATCCGGTGTCGTAGATGGAGAAATAGACTACTTTGTTTTTATTATCCCAAACAATAGATTTTGGGCTGGTACCGGAAATGACGATTCCATCAGCTGGTACTTTGTCTTTATCACCAGCGGTAATAACTGCTTTGAGAATATCAGCATCTCTAAATCGGAGAATACCGGTTCCGTTATACGTTTTAAGCCAATACCAAACATTATCAATTTTAGTAAAACCGGCATTCATTGAACCGTAAGAAATTCCATTTCCATAATAATTCAATGTTTGGTTTTGGAAAAAGTATGGGAATTCAGCTCTGGAGAGTGATCTGTTTCTTTCTCCCAGTGGAATAATGCTTACACCTGTATTTCTATCCGAAAAGTAGAGGTTATTTCCTTCAATGTATCCGTAGAACGGGTCGTTGAATGCAGCTCCGGTATTTGTAAGCATGGTTTCCACTTTCGCACCGTCTTTTGACATCACAGTAATACGACCATCGCCGAGGTTTGCATCCACATCATTCACGTAGGTGAATTGTTGTCCCGGATCGAGGATATACAGCGAAGGATCTTTGTAAAGAATATTCAGCGGATGCTTTCCTGAAGCAATATTCATGTCAAAAGGATTGATCATCATGCCGGCAGGCTTACTGGCTACTAATTTAAGTGCCATAATGTTACCGCCTTTCACTGCGTAGTAAAGCGTCGGCACTTCCTGATTATAGCCTACCTGCACATTTACCCGCCCTTCCTGAAGCGGACGTCCGGCCAGTTTCACCTGCAATCTTACCGTTTGCGAGCCTACGTGGCTGAATTTCATTTTTCCGGGATCTCGTTGAGTCGAAGTAAGCATAGGCTGGCCGGCTTCGTTGGTTGTACCCTCCGGGAAAATCCAAAGATATTCTTCCTGCAGGCCTTCCGGATTGGGAAGTTCCATTGAAACAGATACAGGTGTAGTAAGCACTTCACAGATTCCTCCGGCAATCGGATCAACTGACATAATCGGCACTATGTCTCGTACCATGATAGGCTGTATTTTGTGGTTCGTGCCACCGATAGTCAGCTTCACATGGTAAGTTCCGGGAATGCTGAACTTATGTGTGGCTACGTTACCACTTGCAGCAGCCGAGCCATCACCAAAATCCCAAACGGCTTCACCGCTCATGCTCGAAAGGCTTGTAAACTCAATGGTTGCTCCAATGTAATAATCGAGTTGATAGTTTTCGTCAATTACTTTGTACGCAAAATCAACCGCTGCAGATGGCAAAGTCTCAATTTCCGGTTCATTATCCACACATCCATGGGCTAAGAAACCGAGAATCAGCAACGACAAGCTGTATGTATATAGTTTAATTGTCTTCATATCTGGTCAATTCTTATTGTTACTTTAATTTTTACTGAAATAAATTATCAGATTCAATCGTTGAATGTGTTTTTCAAATCTAATTAATATCAATCAGCTTTGATGGAGTGGTAATTCCATAAATTCCGCGCTTGTCATACACACGCATGATGGCATTTATCTTGTAAGTCCGCCTGTATTCTACTTCGTGAACGCCTGACGAAGAGTTTTCAATCAATCTGGCAAACTCAATATTGGAATAAATATTCTTAATCTCGTCAGGAACCGGCTTAGTTCCGTCTGATTTTTTTGGGAAATGGTACTCCCAGCTGTTTGAATTAGTATTAAAGGTAGAGTCGGTAAATTGCCTGAAATTGTCCAACAAACCCATTCCCAGATACATTTTCTGAAAATCGGCAAATTGCATCTTTGAGTAAAGGCTGTCTTTGAAATGTTTCATAAATCCCGTACCGAAATATTCATCCATCTTGGCAGCTTCAAATTTCTCGGGTTTGAACCACACAAACGGACTCAGCGTACCGCTAACAGGGAATTCTCCTTCAAGTTTGTAAGCTCTGAGCGTATCATTCCAAACTGCCTGAGAATGTGGGTAACTCTGTATAAACTGCGAAATCCGCTTCTCTTCCGATTGAGTAGAATTGATGGCAAATGTGAACGTAGAGAGCCAGGGACACGATACAGATTTGCTTTCGGTCTCTTCAAGATTGTACCAAACCTCGGAGCGTTCAATTTCGGCTACCGTAGAATAATACTGCAGCTTGAAAGGCATTTTAGTACCGGCACTTACCGCTGCACTTCCAATCTCCCAATACACCTGCGGACCAATATCACCGGTGATAACTTGCTCATCGATAAAATCTTGTTTTTCGCAGGAGTATACCATTGAAATCAGCAAGCTGAAAACCGCCAATCGAATTAAGTTTTTGAAAATATGTTTCATTTTTTTGCTTGATGTATGATGTATGATGTTTGATATATGATGCTTGATGTTTGATGTCTTCTGACATCCTTCATCCAACATCCAGCTTATAATTTACTTCCACTCTGTCGGGTCGTTTGCTACAGCTTTTCCACTGACATTATATTGCCAGATCATTCTTTTCTTCAGCCAGTCGGCATTTTTGTAAGCTCCCAGGCGTTCCAATTCTTTTTTGTTGTATTTATCTTCCGTTTCCGGGTCGTAATTCAGGCGGTTTATCCACGCATTCGGTGATAGTTCTGCATTTTGTCCGAAAGCATCCTCTTTCATCCAGTATGGGACATACAGATTGAACGGACGGCGGAGCGAATATTCTGCACTGTAAGTTGCTACTGTACCAATTCCGGTACCGGAACCGATGTGGCATTTGGTAATGGTGTAAACCGGTACATTATCGTATGTAATTCCGTTTGTTTTACTGCTGTAATTGTATCGGCGCAGGTCGTTCCATTGCTCAGGTTGCAGGTACATGGCTACGTATTTTTGCTGCATCAAGTCAGCAATGGTAAATAAGCTTTCGCCCGGCAGACGGATTTCGAAATACCGATTGTAACGTGTCAGAGCATTTCCTACCAATTCTGATTCAAAAATTTCCAGGCGTTCCATGTTATGAATTACAGCTGCTTTCGTGGTGTTATATGCAGCTACTTTGTCGCCAGCCCAGTATTGAGCCTCTGCTTTGATAAACATCAGTTCTTCGTCA
The DNA here is from genome assembly GCA_964541615.1 of uncultured Paludibacter sp. GTDB lineage: Bacteria > Bacteroidota > Bacteroidia > Bacteroidales > Paludibacteraceae > UPXZ01. The sequence goes on along the minus strand of CAZIRA010000043.1, from coordinate 8,091 downwards.
GTGATAAGGGCCACATAGCCGTCGTTTTTTGTGTAAGGATTATTTCCGCTGGCAGCAAAAAGGTCTGGATAATTTGTCACGCGCATCGACACGTCCATTCCGATATTACTTTCCAGCCAGCGAAATCTTGTGCTACCGGTTGTTCCCGGTATATCACGCATAGTCATCAGCTTTTCAGCTCTTGGGTCCAGTGCATATCTGCGGCTGGCTTCTGATACTAAATTGGAATAAGCTCCAAGAATTCCGTAAGCAAAAAATGTTGTCGGGATTGAAGTTGCCAAGCGGTTTCCTCGGCTTTCCCAAGCATTGATGATAGGTGCGTATGAGCCCCAGGGAGCATTTTGTTCGCTGTTTCCTCCGGAAAAGTTGAAACGAGGTTCTTGCCAGGCCGGATCGTTCAATACCTCGTCAACCATTGCAATAATTTTCGTTGCAACAGCAGGCGTATTTTCCCAGTTTGGAAGTTTACGCAGCCACAGACGTGCCCGCAATGCTTTCGTATAAAGTTCCCATTTCTTTAAATCTCCGATGAAAATACGATCCATCTTTTCGGTGATTGGAATATTTTTGTCGTTATTTATCCAGGCAGGATCAGCGTACAAAGCGATCAGATCTTCGGCTTCCTGGAACATCCAGTTGTAAATATCTTCCTGAGAATCATAGGTGGGTGAAGTTGCCGTGTAAGCTTTGGAGCGTGGCATATCACCAAATACATCGGTAGTAAGCATGGTGGACTGCAGCATGATAGTCCGGGCGATCAGGATAAAGTTTTTCGAATCGATTTTTTCTGCAGCACGAATCAATTCGTTCACATTGGCACCCAAATCATAGAAATGACGGCGCCACTGCGGATGACGGTTCATTGAGAGGAATTCCCATCCTGCACTGTATGCATACACGCCGGTCTGACTTTTTGATCCGGTGGTAAGTGCCTGTGATAGATAAACACCATATTCTGCGTGGTCATACACCTGCTGAGCCGCATAGAAAACGATAGGCGGAAGTGCCTGATCTACCGTAACTGTGGTCGGGCTGTCTTTGCTGGTGTTCACATCCAGAAAATCATCGCAACTCACAAGAAAAAATGCGGCAACTAATATTGTAGTTAATATATAATGTATTCTTTTCATTTTATTTTATTCTGATGTATAAATTCAATGTTTCAAGTTTATTAACAAACATAACATTTCGTGATGTTTGTATCACAATTTCTTGATTCTAAAAAGATGCACTCAATGTAAAATTATAACCTGTAGTATTTGGCACAGCATAGTTATCAACACCTGCAGATCCGGTTCCACCACGGCTTGTATCAGCATTCAGGGTTGGATCGGCTCCGGTATATCTTGTCAGCAAGAAAAGGTTGTTGGCAGTCATCGAACATCTCAATCCTTTGAACGGCGTGTTTTTCACTAAACGGGACAAGTCCCATCCCAGCGTAACGTAGCTCAAACGAAGGAATGATCCGTCTTCAATAAAATTGGAACTTACAGCGTAAAAATAGTCAATTATCGTTGGATAATTGAGTGTAATGGAATTTGTGTTGGGCGCAAAGGAACCATCCGCCATCTTCACCACACCGTCTACTACTATCTGGCGTCCTCTGTACGTTTCGAGCATCTTACTTTGTCCCATTGAAATAAGACCGCGCTCTGTCACATTGGCCACATCTCCACCCAATCGTCCGTTAAGCAGGAATGAAAGCGAAAGGTCTTTGTAGCGGAATGTATTGGTAAGTCCGGCCAGGAATTTCGGCTCACGATTTCCAATCAACGCATCTTTCTTAGGTCCGATTTCAGGATAACCTTGTGCATTTACAATAATTTTTCCATCTTCTGTCCGCAAATAATCTTTTCCTGAAAGAGAAGTGGTGGAGGCTCCCAGGTAGGCAGAAGTAAAGATATCGCCGTATTGATCGCCGGTAATTTCAGCCACGTCTTCCGGCAGGCTGACTACTTTTCCGCGGTTCAGTCCAAGGTTGAAATTAGCAACCCAGGAAAAATCTCTGTTTTTAATAATGTCTTGCTCCAGTGAGTATTCAAAACCGTGGTTCCGGATAGCACCTTCATTTCTAACCTGAAGAATAGTTCCTGAAGCCGGAGAAACCCTTACAACAACAATCTGGTTGTCGTTTTTCACCGAATAGTAAGCGATATCCATGCGTGTTCTGTTATTGAAGAAGCGGAAATCGGCACCTATTTCCCAGGAGTAAGCTAATTCGGGCATCAGGTTTCTGTCAGCAGAAGCTAATGTAGGGTCAATTCCGTACCCATTGTCCGGGAAAGTTCCGAATTGCTTGAAACGGCGGTCGTACAGATACGGCATGGCGTCTTTACCTACCACAGCGTAGTTTCCACGAAGTTTTCCGTAGTTGAACCAGTCATTTGTCATTCCGAAAAGTTCTGAAAAGAGCAATCCACCCGTTACTGACGGATAGAAATAGGGATTGGAGAGAATGGTCGATGACCAGTCCCAGCGGCCTGTTACACTAAGTGATGCCAACCCTTTGTAGTCGCCCCGGATTTCTCCAAAATAACCGTAGGTTCTCTTTTCGCGGTGAGAGCTTGAGCGGTCAGCCAGATAAATTAAGTCAGGATTGGTGTTTTGAAGACTGTAGGTACCCGGAATAATAAAATCACGTCCCTGATTCGAAAGCGAGAAACCTTGTTCCATTTTCAAATCAGTTCCTGCGAGAAGATCGATATCAAATTCATTCGGCAGATTAATTTTGTAAGTGGCAATCGCAGAAGTTGCAAAAAGCTGACTACGTGAAGCAGATGCATTATAATAACCTAACGAATTCGGATTGATGTCCTCATAATCTTTTGTACTCAGGTAGGCAGTATTAGTATATTTATCAATAAAATCCTGGTAAGCCAGCAAGTCTTTGTTGTATTGTTCGATTTCTGCCTGCGTAGCGTCTTCGGCTATGGCCGGTTCGGAAAGGAATGGCAGTTTCACCGCATCATCCCAGCGAGGTACGTTGTAACCGTCGTAAGAAGAATTACTGGAATCGAAACTGGCTCGTCCAATCAATTCAAAATTTCTGAACGGTTTGAAATTGATGGAACCGTTGATGATATTACGGGTTCTACGGCTTTTTCCGTTGTCATTGTATCTTGAATAAAGCGGACTGATGGGAGATTCGTATTTCTTATTGTCATTATAATAAGGAAAACGGGGAAAACCGTTTGTCAGCTGGTAATCTGAAATATCGTCCGTGATCGGCCAGTTGTAAACCGACGACATACTAGTTTGACCAAATGTACGGGAAGTGTTTTCGTTGATATTGGCAGAAACTGTTATAGAAAGAGTTTTGAGGGGCTGGTAAGTTCCTTTCAGCAGTACACCCATTCTGTTGAGGTAGTCATTTGGAACAATACCATTATTTCTGGAGTAATTGGCAGAAGCATAGGCCTGGAATTTTTCACTGCCGCCATTCAAACTGACATCGTATTTTTGATAGAAGCCTTCTTTTAAGAATTTGCGAACATTGTCTGATCTTTCAAAATCATCGGCAAGCGGAGGACCCCAGCCGCCCAGTGTTTTATCTTTATAAAAACCATCAGCGCCCGGTCCGTAGGTAGTCTGGATATTTCTAAGACGCATCGGCACATCGTACTGAAGGCTTGCACTTGCATTTACGTTTACCTGACCGGCTATACCGCGTTTGGTGGTAATCATTACCACACCGTTGGCAGCATCCTGTCCGTAAAGAGCCGAAGCAGCCGCACCTTTCAGCACGGTAACATTCTCAATGTCGTTTGGATTGATGTCGGCAGCTGCACTACCGCGTCCGGCCAGCGGAATTCCGTCAAGCACAAAGAGCGGCTCGTTATTCTGTGCATTGTTTACAGATGAAATCCCCCGGATGATAATCTGAGTACCTGCATTGGGCGAACCACTGGCATTCGTCACGCTTAATCCGGCAATTTTACCCTGCAGTGCATTCACAAAGTTCTGGGTTCTGCCGTCGGTAAGAGACTCGCCATCAACGCTCTGAACTGCGAAGTTCAATTTACGTTTTTCGGTTTGAATACCCATTGCTGTGACAACCACTTCTTCCAACACCTCGGAACGCGGGCTGAGCACTACATTGATGACAGTACGGTTGTTGATCGGGATTTCCTGGCTTTCCATTCCAACGTAAGAAATCACCAACGTCTGATTCCCTTGCGCCTGAATCGTGAAATAACCATCCAGGTTTGTAGAAGCGCCCCGGGTGGTTCCTTTTATCATCACTGATGCCCCTATTATCGGTTCCTTGTCTTCAGAAGAAGTTACAATGCCGGTAACATTTTGCTGAGAAAAAACGGGCAGAGTGAATAGAAAAGCAAGAAATAGGAAGTAAAATTTCTTCATGATTAAATTCGAGTTAACATACAATGCAATATTGCGTCAAATAATAATTTCTCGAAGTTACGAAGAAAAGCTCTTTTTATCTCCTTTTTTTTAATAAATTAAGATATTTTAGTCGAACAAATTTCCGACTTTACAAATGCATCGAAATTAACGTATTTTTTGTCACAATGAACTTGTATTGGTGATAAAAAAATCATTTTTCTAAAACACAGATTAACTCAATAGACCAAACAGTTTAATAATCAACACATTAAGAGGTTTTTTTTACAACCACTTCTTTCTTTTGAAATACCAGAGAACTGCACCCGAAAATGCAACCATTAATGCTATCGAAAACGGATAGCCGAATTTCCAGCTTAGCTCGGGCATATTTGCAAAGTTCATCCCGTACATGCTTGCAATCAGCGTTGGAGGCAGGAATATCACCGAAACCACTGTAAATATCTTGATGATTTTATTCTGTTGGATGTTAACCATACCGAGGAATGTATCTTGCAGATAATCAAGCCTTTCGAAGCCAAACCGGGTGTATTCGAAGAGTGAATTGATGTCCTTGACAATCATAGTAAGGCGCGGAAGCAGTTCTTTGGGGAAAAGACGGCTTTTAAGCATGTTGGACACGATGCGCTGTTTGTCGATAATCGTTTGGCGGATAACCATCACCTTTTCCTGCAAGTCTTTGATGCGGATCAGAATCTGCTCGTCGGGCTCATCACCTGCGTTCATGTTTTTACTCAATGTGGTAATCAGGTCGGTAGTATCTTCTATCACGTCGGCATCGTATTCCACACGGGTTTCGAGCAGTGCCACCAGTACGTGGAATCCGGTAGGGAAAGCTTTTGTGTTTGCGAAGATTTTTTTTACTGTTTCGTTGAATGAGCGGAGGTCCATATCACGCACTGAAACGAGGATTTTATTTTTCATAATGAACGAAACCGGCTCCAGCGTGAAATTGTCCAGCAAGAAATTGGAGTTGGCCACCAGGCTGTCGTCCGTCTCAATGTAGCGGGAGCTTATCTCAATTTCTTCAATTTCTTCGTCTTCCTGAATGTAGATTTTCAGAAACTGTTCCAGACGGGTTTCCACATCCAGCGCCACATTATTCAAGTCTATCCAAATAATGTTCTTCAAATCAATTTTGGGTAAGATATCCAGGCTTTTGGCGATTTTTATCTTATTATCTTCGTGGTAAAAAAGTCTTAATTCTGACATGACTGCCTCCTTTCTGTAAAATGAGAGTTTTTTTGAAATGATACTTACTGAGGAAGATAAGACCTTTTATTATGTGCTATGTACGATTGGCGATTGACGCATACGTTAGAAGCATTAAGCAAAAAATGCAACATCCACTACTAGTATTGTCAATCTAACAATATTAAACAAATTCCATTTACCCAATCGTAAAAAGTACATCTAATTATTGTAAATTTCTTTGCGCATTTTCCACCAAATTGGTCAAATGTACAAAGCTCTGCACATCCAATTGTTCGGGGCGCTTATCAAAAAGAGTATCCGCATACATCGGATTGTCTTTTTCTACAAGCGGTTTCAAAGAATTTCGCAAGGTCTTACGTCGCTGGTTGAAGGCTGTTTTCACTACCGTTCGGAAGAGTTTTTCGTCGCAATCGAGCTTCTCTACTTCGTTTCGGGTAAAGCGAATAACAGCCGATTTGACCTTGGGCGGTGGGTCAAAGACCTGCTCTGAGACCGTGAAAAGGTATTCGACATGGTAATAAGCCTGCATAAACACGCTGAGGATTCCGTAAGCTTTCTTTCCCGGTTTTGATGCGATGCGCTCCGCTACTTCTTTTTGGAGCATGCCGGCAACATTGGGAATTTTGTCTTTGTAATCCAGGACTTTGAAAAGAATCTGACTTGAAATATTATAGGGAAAATTGCCGATGACGGAGAATTTTCCATCGTACAATTTATTCAAATCCATTTGCAAGAAATCACCTTCAATCACTTCCAGCTGTGGGAAATGCTGGTGCAGGTACACAACAGATTCACTGTCAATCTCGACAGCTCTCAGGTTTATCAAAGGATTTTGGAGAAGATATTTGGTGAGAACACCCATTCCGGGGCCGATTTCAAGCACAGGCGATGCCTCGCGCAGAGGCAGGCTCTCCGCAATACGACGTGCTATTTCCTGATCTTTGAGGAAATGCTGTCCCAAGTGCTTTTTGGCTCGTACTTGTGTCATATTGGTGATAATCGTCCGGCATGGTTTGGTAACTGGTTCTGAGTTTTGAGTTTTTTGAGTGCAAAGTGTTTAATACACTAATCGTGATTAAAATCGATCTTCAATTCTTATTGTAATGCTCAATTCAGTACATTTATATAATACGCTGCAGATTTATTTTTTGTATATTTGCATGCTTTTACTAATTGACTCGGCAAAAGTAAGTATTTTTGTTTAGATATCCTAAAAATTACCGAAAAAATGGAAGCATTGAGGAGTGGAAGCACTGAGTCGGGAGTGACACAATTCTTATAAATTCGCCAAACCAGTCTGTTAAAAAAATGGAAAAACAATATTTTGTACATGAAAGCAGTTACGTGGATGATAACGTAACGATAGGTAAAGGAACCAAAATCTGGCATTTCTGTCACGTTCAGAAAGGAGCGGTACTGGGCGAAAACTGTTCGCTCGGACAGAACGTAAACGTGGCCAACAACGTGAAAATAGGCAATGGTGTGCGCATTCAAAACAACGTTTCGGTGTACGAAGGCGTAGAAATAGAAGACAACGTGTTTTGCGGACCATCTTGTGTTTTCACCAATGTGACCACACCCCGTTCGCATTATCCGGTTCATGGCATTTATGCCAAAACACTGATAAAATGGGGTGCATCGCTGGGAGCTAACTCCACGATTGTGTGCGGACATACAGTTGGTCGTTGCGCACTGATAGCCGCAGGAGCCGTTGTGACTAAAAACGTAAAAGACTATGCACTGATGGCAGGAGTACCGGCAAAGCAGATCGGATGGGTGTGTGAGTGCGGCTCAAAGCTTAGCAGCGGTTTATCGTGCTCAGCGTGTGGGAAGAAGTATCGGGAGGAAGAACATGGGTTAAACGAATTATAGCGGGATGCGGGGTACGGGATGCGGGGTACGGGATGCGGGGTGCGGGATGCGGGGTGCGGGGTGCGGGATGCGGGGTGCGGGGTGCAAATTTCAGTTTTTTATAACATTAATCAAGATTGACAATGAATTACAAAGATTTGGACATCTACAATTTGGCGTTGGAATTATTTTTCAGAATCCATCCTTTATCGTTGAAACTCCCGAAACATGAACTGTACGAACTTGGCTCTCAGATAAGGCGTTCGTCTGATTCTATTGTAACAAATATCGTTGAAGGTTACGGAAGAAGACGATACAAAGCAGAATACATCCGCTTCCTTATTTTTGCTCATTCAAGTACAGATGAAACGATTAACCATATTTTAAAATTAAAAAGGCTTTATACTGATTTTGTTGATGAATACACCAATTTAGAAAAGGAATATAATATCTTAGGAGGAAAAATTAACGCCTATATTAAATACGTAGAGAATAACTGGAAATAAATGAGAGACGAGTTGTTTTTCGCGGATCACACCACGAAACACGAATCTCGGACCTCGTAACTAAACTTAGAAAAAACATGCAATTTAGAGATTTAAAAAAACAATATCAGGTCCTTAAAGCAGACATGGACCAGGCAATGCTTGATGCGGTGGCATC
>CAZIRA010000042.1:17861-19148 GCA_964541615.1 uncultured Paludibacter sp. | reverse complement strand
CATATAAATCCTTCATTACTATTAACAAGAAAGAAGTCTTCCAGTATGTCGATTTTGCAAAAATAAGTTTCATCAGGTAGTAGCGTTTAATACCTTACTTTTGAAAAGCGGCACCTTGTTTCAAGAAGCCGCTTTTTTTAGATAAGAACATCTGTTTGACTACCCTGCCAACTTCTTCATAAATTATTCAGTATGCTTAACCTTTTTGACTGCTAATCCCTCGTAATTATTCCGTTATGAATAAATTATGGCAGATATTACAGCATTTATTTAATGGCAAACCATTTAAAATAATGTTAATACAATTGAATTAACAAAAAATAATTGGTTTTAGGGAGAATTTTTGGATATAAAGTGTTATATTTGTGAACCGTATTGTTCAGAGATTGGAAAACTCAACACTTTTTCATTACCGAGATACAAAGGTTTTCAATGGCGGGCTGCGCCTTCGGGTATTCCGATACGTCGGAACGGCAGATTACAAAGAGAACCGATGCCTCAAATCCTGATTACAGGAGTTTTCTCAACTAGTAACAATACGGTTTTTTTATATGCCTGCCCCCTAATCCCCTGAAGAGGGAATGTGAGCAGGTTTGACAAGGATTGTATCATTTAAGAGATTAAATCAACACTTTATTCATTTTACAATCTTGAATCAATCTTCCTAAACACCCCTTTTAGGGGTAAGGGGGCAGATTCAGGGCAGTGTTTATTTTGTATGAACTTCTTCGAAAAATTCAGTTTTTGCCCTTCGTGCGGCTCTCCGAAATTTGTAAAAAACAACGATAAATCTAAACGGTGTGAAGAATGCGGATTTATCTACTACATCAACCCTTCTGCAGCAACTGCATCCTTTCTCAAAAACACTGACGGCGATCTGCTCGTGTGCCGGCGGGCCAACGAGCCTGCAAAAGGCACCTTGGACCTACCCGGCGGTTTTGCTGATTTGGAGGAGACGATAGAGGAGTGTGTCGCCCGCGAAATAGAAGAAGAAATCGGCGTACGTCCCCTTAATCTGCGCTTTGCATTCTCACTGCCAAACGAATATTTGTACTCCGGACTGGTTGTGCCCACCATGGATATGTTTTTCGAAGGATTCATCGAAAATGAAAGCTCCATTCGTCCCAATGACGACGTAGCAGAATGCTTTTTTATTCCTGTAAGAGAACTAAATCCCAATTTGTTTGGTTTAAAATCTGTACGCAAAGCAGTAAAACTTTTTATAGATAACCAGGAAATTAAAGAAAAGAAAAATTATTTTGCATAATATTTTAGACTTTTAGAACA
>CAZIRA010000042.1:0-17761 GCA_964541615.1 uncultured Paludibacter sp. | reverse complement strand
AGGAAATTAAAGAAAAGAAAAATTATTTTGCATAATATTTTAGACTTTTAGAACATAGACTTTTAGAACACAGACTTTTAGAATTGAGATAGTTAGATTGAGAATTATAAAAAACAGGTAAACTGTACCGACACAAAATCGTCGGCATAAATCGTAAATCATAAATCAAAATAAACAAATTATGTTTAAGAAAATAATCATATCCATGCTGGTTTCTCTGGTGTTTTTTACAGCGAATTCTCAGCATTCTATCAGATTTACACATCCGGACAACCTTTTTCATGAAGGAAAAGAACTCTTTGACCAACGAAAATTTGCGGCATCGTACAGGTGTTTTGAAGATTTCCTTAAAACGGCTGTTCCAACCAATGCCGGAATGATTCAGGAAGCTGAATTTTATCTGGCCGGAAATGCGTATGAACTCCGCCAGCAAAACGCCGAAGAACTGCTTTTGAAGTACGTGGAGGAGCATCCATACACTCCTTTTTGGGATAAAAGCTATGCCATGCTCGGAAATCTTCGGTATGAAGACAAAGATTACCAGAAAGCGTTGAATTACTTTCGCCTCGTTGACGAAACACACCTGGTGGAGCACGAAAAAGTGGACTACCTTTTCAGCCGTGGATACGCCAACCTGGCTACAGGCAACAACTCCAAAGCGCTGGATATTTTCAATACGCTTAAAAAAATGAATTCGCCTCATCAGGCTGCCGCAAGGTATTACACAGGCTATACCGAGTATATGTTGAAGAATTATGATGCAGCACTCACAGACCTGCTGGTAGTGGAGAAACATCCTGAATTTGAGGATATTGCACCATATTATGTGGCTCAGATTTATTACGCCGGGAAAAATTATCCGGAAATGGAAAAAAGAGCCGATATGCTTTTGAAAAAATATCCGGAGAATAAAAACAACGCTGAACTCTACCGGATGATTGGCGAAAAGGCATACACTGAAGGAAATTACCTGAAAGCCATTGAAAATTTGAAAAGATATGAGAGTCTTTTCAGTCAGGTACTCAGAAATGATGTGTACTATCTTGGTGTGAGTTATTTGAAGACAAATCAACCCGCAGATGCTGTAAAATACCTGTCTAAGGTGACTACTCAGCAGGATGAAATGAGTGAAAGTGCTTACCTCCAGCTTGGAAATGCCTATGTGGCTCTCGGCGACAAAAACAATGCACGGATGGCCTACGAAGTGGCTACAAGAACCAATTTCAATCCGAAGGTGAGAGAAGAAGCTTTGTATAATTATGCTCTTACTACTTATGAGACCAATGCCGCTTTTGGTGAATCGGTGAATGCTTTCGAGCAGTTTATTCGTGAATATCCCAACTCTAATAATATCGACAAGGCATACGATTATCTATCAACTGTTTATTTAACTTCGAAGAACTACGAAGCTGCTTATCAGTCAATACTAAAAATTAAAAATCTTACACCAAAGCTGCTTGAAACGAAGCAATACCTGGAATATCAGGTTGGAACAGAAGCTTTTACGGCTGGAAATTATTCGAGAGCTGCAGAGTTTTTCACCAAAGCTCTACAATCTGCACCCAATGGACGATACCTGGCGGATGCCTACTACTGGAGGAGTGAGAGTAATTACAGACTGAATGATTTTTCCCGTTCGGCAGCTGACCTTACTGCATTTTTCAACCTGCCTGGCGTGACTGTGAATCCCAATTATGTTCAGGCCTTTTACTCACTTGGATATGCCTATTTCCGGCAGCAGAAGTATTCCGATTCGCTTTCCTGGTTCCTGAAATTCCTGGACAATGAAAAAAATACGCAGTCGCCAATGTACTTTGACGCGTTGAACAGAGTGGGTGATGCTTATTTCAGTGCCCGCAATTTCTCAAGAGCAACCGAATATTACGAAAGAGCCATGAGCGATCCTTCCAAAGGCGATTATGCACTTTTCCAATCGGCTTACATGTCTGGTCTTCAGAAGAATTACCAACAGAAAATAATCAAACTGGAGCAGTTGCTTAAGCTATATCCGAATTCAGAATACGGCGACGATGCACTTTATGAAATCGGGCGCTCATTCGTGATGCTTGAAAACAACATGAAGGTAATCGAAAATAACAGAAGATTGCTTGCTACCTATCCCAACAGCGTAATAGCTCCGAAGGCTCAGCTCGAAATCGGTATGGTTTATTTCAATGAAAACGATTACGATAACGCCATTCCTGTTTTCAAAAAAGTCATAGCTGATTATCCGATGAGCGAAGAAGCCGAAACTGCACTTGAAAGCCTTGAAACTGTGCACATCAATACAAACAACGTGAACAGTTACATGGATTATGTGAAATCGCTCGGCAGACCGGTGGATAGAAATGCGGAAGTCCGTGCAGATTCCATTACATTCATTGCGGCTGAAAAACAGTATATCGCCGGAAATTACAGCGGTGCCATTTCGTCGTTCAGCGAATACCTTCAGCGTTATTGCCCGAGTGGTAAATTCTGTGCACTTGCTCAAAACTACCTGGCCGACAGCTACTATTCTTCGAATAACAGACAAAAAGCGTTGGAGGAATACGCAAAAATAACCACTCAAAAGGGAAATCCGTATGCAGAAGAAGCAGCGTTGCGCGCAGCGGAAATTGCATTTGACGGAAAAGATTACTCTGCTGCAATGTCTTACTTCAAAAAACTGGATGAAGTGGCTCAATCTACTGAAAATAAAAACATTGCCAGATTGGGAGTGTTGAGGAGCAGCTATATGTTAAACGATGAAGCCCAAACAATACAAATTGCCGGTGAGATAGCAGCTGATCCAAAATCCACTGCTGATATGAAGTCGGAGGCACTACTTAACCGGGCAAAAGTTTATGTGAAACAAAATAAACCAAGCGATGCAATGAAAGATTTAAGCGGTATTAATATTGATACACGCACATCGATTGGCGCGGAAGCTAAATACATGCTCTCAGAAGTTTATTTCAGATTGAACCAGCTTAACAATGCCGAAAAAGAGGTGCTCGACTTTGCAAAAACCGGCACTCCGCACCAATATTGGCTGGCACGTAGTTTCGTAGTTCTTTCGGATGTATATATTCAGAAAGGTGACGATTTCCAGGCTAAGCAATACCTGCTCAGTTTGCAGAAAAACTACACAGCAAAAAACGATATACAGGAAATGATCAATTCAAGATTGAATGTAATTGACGCTCGTTCCAATCAAAATGTGATCAATTAAAACAGCAAGAATCATTATTCATTCGTAAATTGTAACATACATTATGAAAATCAAGATATTATCTATCGTACTATTAGCATGCTCATCAGTTTTATTGTTTGCTCAGACTCAGGATACCGTTGTGAATAAAAGCGTGACGGTAACGCGTGATTTCAAACCGGTCATTACTGATGTGGGAAAAGTGATTACTGCGCCAAAAATAGTCGAACCGTCAGTAGACAAGACCAGTCCTGTTTATTCAAATATCACCACACCGCTTTCTATCGATTACAATATACATACGCTTCCTGCCGAGGAATTACTTCACGGTATCAGACCGGCTAATAAAGGATTTTTACGGCTTGGAATGGGGCTTCCTCTAAACTCACTGGCCGATTTCATGTATCCGATTCTGAACAACGAACAGAACAGGCTGGATGTTTCACTGCATCATTTGGGAGCATTTGTAGACCAAAAACACTCGAAAACAGCTGCATCTGTTATGTACAACCATCTTTTCAGCTCATTTGATTTGTATGCCGGAATTGGTGGCAGCCATGATTATTTCAACTATTACGGAAGACCTTTCGCTTCGCTGGAGCCGTTTATCATGTCTGATGTGGCAGGTCAGAATCGTTTTGGAAGTGCAGCTTATTTAACTCCGGAAATGAATGAAACAACACTGTACAATATCTCCGGAATGCCTTTGGACAACACACACTGGCGCGCTAATGCAACGGTTGGCGCACGCTCGCTTCCATTGGCTGATAATCTGATTTTTGATGCCAGTTTGAATTACCGGTTATTTAACAGTGTAAACAATAAAATGTCTGAAAATCAGATACATCTGAAAGGATTGTTTGAAGTTCCATTTGATTTTAACCGACTCGGAATGGACATAAATATCTACAATTTTATTTACTCCGGAACATATGGCACCGGTTTCACTTTCCCTGAAAGTTACAGCTTGATCAAGCTGAATCCTTACTATAAAATTGTCAGTGATGATTGGTTTCTCCGTTTGGGAGCCAAAACAGGTATCTCGATAGGGAATGCCGGACAAATTTTTTCACCTTCAGCCGATGTGAGCGCACAATGGAATGCTTTGCACGATCTGCTGGCAATCTACGGCGGCGTGACAGGAGATTTGACGGTAAATTCTTGGTACAATATCTTTGATGAAAACAGGTATATGTCGCCTCAAATCAGGATTAAGGACACCTACACACCAGTTGATGCTTATTTAGGAGTAAAAGTCAGCCCGCTTTACAACCTGCTTTTTGATGTTTACGGGCAGTATAAAGTCATTGGAAATCAATATTTTTACATCAATCGTCCATATGAAAGAACCGGAACTCCTCCTGTAGATATGCCGGAAAGTTTCAACAAAATGTATCACAATCGTTTTGACGTGGTTTATTCACAGGCAGATAGAGCTTCTGTTGGTTTGCGTGCATCGTGGGATTATAAAAACCAGATCAATGTTTACCTGAAAGGAGCGCGCCATTTCTGGAATGTAAAAGATGAAGTAAAAGCCTGGCATTCACCAAATTGGGATGTTGATTTTGGAGCTAATGTTAAAGTGATTAACGACATAGCGATTAATACGCATCTCTATTTTCAGGATGGTCGTTATGCAAAACTATCTGATGCGGTTGGAACGTTGATGACGCCTGTTCTGGATTGGAATCTTGGGGCTTCTTACGCCTATCGTGACTGGCTTTCTATATTTGCACGGGTAAATAATATTTTGAATAAAAAATATGAATTTTACCGGGGTTACCAGGTACAGGGAATCAACATGATGGTCGGCGCTGCTTTCTCGTTTTGATTTTTTGGTCTGACATGAACAATTTTAACATTTCATTGTTAAAGTTTTAGATAAAATTAATTCAAAACTCATTATAAATTATGGTATTCGATATTGAAATGATCAAGCGGGTTTATGCAGGGCTGCCCGCAAAAATTGATGATGCCCGAAAAAAATTAGGGCACCCGTTGACATTGACCGAAAAAATACTTTTTTCGCACCTGTCTCCAAATGTTCCCGTTGAAAATTATGCTCGTGCCGTAGATTATGTTGACTTTGCGCCTGACCGCGTAGCCATGCAGGATGCAACGGCTCAAATGGCGCTTTTGCAGTTGATGAATTCTGGTAGAAAAAGTGCCGCCGTGCCTTCTACTGTTCACTGCGACCACTTGATTCAAGCCTATAAAAATGCATCAACAGACTTGCAGACTGCAAAAATTACCAACGAAGAAGTTTTCAATTTCCTGCGTGATGTTTCCAATAAATTTGGCATCGGATTTTGGAAACCGGGATCGGGAATTATCCACCAGGTAGTTTTAGAAAACTACGCTTTCCCCGGCGGAATGATGGTGGGAACTGACTCACATACACCCAATGCGGGCGGTCTGGGAATGGTGGCTATCGGAGTAGGAGGAGCTGATGCTGTAGACGTGATGGCAGGACTTCCCTGGGAACTGAAAATGCCGAAAATCATAGGAGTAAAACTTACCGGAAAACTTTCAGGATGGGCTTCACCGAAAGATATTATACTGAAACTTGCCGGAATCCTCACTGTAAAAGGTGGCACAAACGCCATCATCGAATATTTCGGAGAAGGAGTTTCAACCTTTTCTGCTACGGGTAAAGGTACCATTTGTAACATGGGTGCGGAAGTGGGTGCAACAACTTCTATTTTCCCATTTGATCAAAAATCAGCTGTTTACCTCGAAGGAACCGGAAGAAAAGAAGTGGCTGACGAAGCCCGAAAAATTATTTCATACCTCCAGGCCGACCCGGAAGTGGTAGCAAATCCGGAACAATATTATGACCGGGTAATCGAAATTAATCTTTCTGACTTGGAACCGCACGTAAACGGGCCATTTACTCCGGACGCAGCGTTTACTATTTCTGATTTTGGAAAAGAAGTAAATGAGAAAAATTTTCCGGCTTTGGAAGTTGGGTTGATCGGTTCGTGTACCAACTCTTCATACGAAGATTTGACGCGTGCCGCCCATATTCTGGAAAATGCCCGCAAAGACGGATTATCCATCAAAACAAAACTAATTATCAATCCGGGTTCAGAGCAAGTACGCTACACCGCCGAGAGAGACGGAGTTTTGCAGGTATTTGAAGAAGCTGGCGCGGTCATTATGGCCAATGCCTGCGGACCTTGCATCGGACAGTGGAAACGCGATGGTGAAAACGACCGTCCAAACTCCATTGTCAACTCTTTCAACCGGAATTTTGCAAAAAGAAACGACGGCAACCCGAATACGCATGCTTTTGTTACATCGCCTGAGCTGGTTACCGCATTTGCTATTTCAGGTGATTTAGCGTTTAATCCGCTGAAAGATACATTGACCAATGATAAAGGCGAACAAGTGAAACTGGTTGAGCCTAAAGGGTACGAAATGCCGCCAAACGGCTACGAAGTAGAAGATGCAGGATATCTGGCGCCATCGGCCGATGGCTACAAAATTGAAGTTAATATTGATCCAGATTCAACCAGGCTTCAGAAGTTAGCTCCATTCGCACCCTGGGATGGAAATGATTACATAGAACTTCCGCTGCTGATAAAAGTTGCCGGAAAATGTACTACCGATCATATTTCAATGGCAGGTTCATGGCTTCGTTTCCGTGGTCACCTGGATAATATTTCTGACAATATGCTGATTGGCGCAGTGAATGAATTTAACAATCAGACCAACTCGGTGCTTGACGCTGAAACTGGTGAATATTCTGCTGTTCCTGCTTTGGCCCGAAAATTCAAAGCAAAAGGCCTTGGTTCAGTAGTAGTTGCAGAAGAAAACTACGGTGAAGGCTCCAGTCGCGAGCATGCTGCAATGGAACCAAGATTTTTGAATGTAAAAGCTATTTTGGTAAAATCTTTTGCTCGTATTCACGAAACGAATTTGAAAAAACAGGGAATGCTTGCGTTGACTTTTGTCAATAAAGATGACTACAACAAAGTACAGGAACGTGATAATATCAGCATTCTTGGTCTGACTGAATTTGCTCCCGGCAAAAACCTGAAAGTTGTACTTCACCACGCTGATGGTTCAAAAGATGAATTTGAAGTAGCGCATACCTACAACGAGCAGCAGATCGGCTGGTTCAAAGCCGGAAGCGCCTTAAACGGGATGAAGTAATTCCAACGCAAAGAAGTATTATGAATCAAATCACTGTAGACAATAATAAACTTACGGTTCCTGATAATCCTACCATCCCTTTCATCGAAGGGGATGGAATAGGGAAGGAGATTTCGGCTTCCGTGCGTCAAATCGTTGATAAAGCGGTTGAAAAAGTGTACAACGGACAGAAAAAGATCAACTGGAAAGAGGTGTATGCCGGTGAAAAAGCATATAACAAATTTGGCACCTGGCTTCCTGAGGAGACAATGGATGCTTTCCGTAAATACCTTGTAGGAATTAAAGGACCACTTACCACACCTGTCGGGGAAGGAATGCGCTCGCTGAATGTAGCGCTGCGTCAGGAACTTGATCTGTACGTGTGTCTGAGACCTGTACGCTGGTTCAAAGGAGTGGCTACTCCGCTTTTGCATCCTGAAAAAGTTCACGTGACTATTTTCCGTGAAAATACGGAAGATATTTATGCCGGAATTGAATGGAATGCCGGAACTCCCGAAGTGGAAAAAGTGCTGAAATTTCTGAAAGAGGAAATGGGTGTTGCCAAAATCCGTTTTCCCGAAACCACATCGATAGGTGTGAAACCAGTTTCGGTTGAAGGAACAGAACGGCTGGTTCGTTCGGCCATTCTATACGCAATTGAAAATAAACTCCCGTCTGTAACACTGGTTCACAAAGGAAACATCATGAAATTTACAGAAGGCGGTTTCAAAAAATGGGGATATGCGCTGGCTGAAAGAGAATTTCCTGAGGACACATTTACCGAAAATAAATTCAATAAAATAAAAGCCGAACGTGGATTGGAAGCAGCCGTAGCTGCCTACAACGAAGCAGTGGATGGTGGTAAAGTTTTCATCAAAGACGTGATAGCCGATGCGTTTCTTCAAAATACACTGCTTAAACCCGAAGAATATTCGGTGATTGCCACGCTGAATCTGAACGGAGATTATATTTCCGATCAGCTGGCGGCCATGGTGGGCGGAATCGGTATTGCACCAGGTGCAAACATCAATTACAAAACTGGTCACGCAATTTTTGAAGCTACTCACGGTACTGCACCCGACATAGCAGGTAAAAACAAGGCGAATCCTTGCTCTATGTTGCTTTCGGCTGTCATGATGCTCGAATACATGGGTTGGAATGAAGCCGGTGATTTGATCACTTCTTCGCTTGAAACTCTTTTTGAGAAAGGAATAGCGACCGGCGACTTAGCCCGGTTTATGAAAAACGGACAGGCAAAAAGCACATCTGAATTTGCCGGTGAAGTTGTAGCCCAAATCGTGAAATAAAATATTTTTCATTTTTTCAAAAATAATCTGTTTTCAGTAGAACAAATCAGGCGGTTAAATCATTATAAGATAGATTTTTATGAATCATCATTAAAAAAGTCCGTAAATTCGGTTTTACCACAGAAAATTCAATTAACAAAATAAATAAAATCAATAAAATACATAAAAAACAATGACTGAAAAAGAATTAATTAACCAGCTTTCCGAAAGTATTAAGCGGACAACCAATATCAAAAAAGAGTTGTTTTCGGAGTTGCAGGTAAAACGCGGACTTCGTAATGATGATGGTTCTGGCGTGCTGGCCGGTCTTACCCGCGTAGGCGACGTAGTGGGTTATGAGAAAAAACCGGAAGGCGGGCTCAAAGCTATACCGGGAAAATTGATGTATCGTGGTCTCGATGTTGAAGAGCTTGTGCACGGTATCCAGAAAGAAAACCGTCTTGGATTTGAAGAAACAGCTTATTTGCTGCTTTCCGGAGGACTTCCAAATAAAGAAGAACTGGAACTTTTCCGTCAGGTAATTGTCAAAACAATGCCTCTGGACCACCGTACAACCATGAATATTTTGGCTCTTCGCGGTGGAAATATCATGAATATCCTGGCAAGAAGCGTATTGGAACTTTACGTTTACGACGAAAATCCGGACGACATTTCAAAGGATAACCTGATTAGACAGTCTATTAATCTGATTGCAAAATTCCCGACAATTATTGCATATGCATATCAGGTTCTTCGTCATGCTAAATTTGGTCGTTCGCTACACGTTCGCCATCCGCTTGAAGAAAAATCTGTGGCTGAGAATTTTATCTACATGATGAAAGGAAAGGACAATTACACCGAACTTGAAGTTAAAATTCTTGACCTTGCACTCATTCTTCATGCTGACCACGGTGGAGGTAATAACTCTACATTCTCTGTACGTGTAACCAGCTCAACTGAAACGGATACTTATTCAGCCATTGCAGCCGGTATCGGTTCGCTGAAAGGACCTCTCCACGGTGGTGCCAACATCGAAGTGAAGAGCATGCTGGAAGATTTGAAAAGAAATGTTTCTCATTGGGAAAATGTGGAAGAAGTGGATAACTACCTGATGCGCGTTCTCAGAAAAGAAGCACACGACAAAACTGGTTTGATCTACGGAATTGGTCACGCAGTTTATACCGTAAGTGATCCACGTGCCGGACTCTTGAAAGATATGGCTCGCGACTTGGCAAAAGAGAAAGGACGCGAAAAAGAATTTGCGCTGATGGAACTTGTGGAAGAGCGTGCTATCAAAAATTTCATGGATTTCAAAGGCCCTGACGCAAAACAAACCTGTATCAACGTGGACTTTTACTCAGGTTTTGTGTATGATGCGATTGGTCTTCCGGAAGAAGTGTTTACACCTCTTTTCGCAATGGCTCGTATCGTGGGTTGGACAGCTCACCGCATTGAAGAACTTAACTTTACAAGTAAACGCATCATCCGTCCGGCTTACAAGAATGTACGCGAAAGACAGCCGTTCGTTCCGATTGATGAGCGTTGATAAGCGATTTTTAGTAAATAGAAATTAAAACATAAGCACGATTTTTCAATAATCGTGCTTTTGTTATTTATATAAAAATCAGCTTCTTTTACTTTTATATGTCAGTTTTTTTTCCGAAATTTGCACACTCAAAAAAATATATAAAAAAGACTACGAGTTTAGATGAAGTCTCTTTTTCGGACCGTCTAAACTCGAAATTTTGTAAACATGGATAGAAATACGATTGTCGGTTTTTTGCTAATCGCCGGTATCATGGTTGGTTTTACGCTTCTTACGCGTCCTTCGCAGGAAGAAATTGCCCGCCAAAAGAAATACAATGACTCTATTACACTTGTGCGTCAGCAGGAAATGGCTTTGCAGCAAGTACAGGATTCTGTCAATAAAACGATTGCTTTTGCAGATTCTGTTGTTCAGTCAACCGATTCTACTGCCGTAGCGGTAAGAGCCGATGCTTTCGGAGGTTTTAGTGCGGCTGCTTTTGGCGAAGAAAAATTTTACACACTCGAAAATGAGCTTCTCAAACTGGTTGTAAGCAGTAAAGGTGGACGGGTTTATTCTGCAGAATTGAAAAAATACAAAGCGCAGGAAGGCAAACCACTCTATCTGTTTGACAAAGATGAATCCAGCTTCAACTATGTGCTTGTAACTAACAACAATCGTGTTGTTAATACATCTGATTTATTTTTTGAGCCGCAAGGTGAGATAGTTAAAACTGCTGAAGGAGCTCAAACGCTAACCATGCGCTTGAAGACTTCGTTGGAAAATTCTTACATTGACTTCATTTATTCGCTTCCAGCTGACGACTACATGGTTCGTTACGATGTGAAGGCCAATAATATGAATGAAATCATGCCGATGTCAATCAATTCGTTGGAAATGAGCTGGCATTCGGATATCCGCCAACAGGAAAAAGGCCGTTCGTTTGAAGAGAGATATTCTGCACTTCACTACCGCTACATGGCCGGCGATATGGATAAACTCAACCAAACCAAAACCGACCAAAAGAACGTTGACAACCAGATTAAATGGATTGCTTTCAAAGATCAGTTTTTCAGCTCTGTGCTGATTGCAGATAAATCTTTCAGCTCTTCAATCTTGAAAAGCGAAGTGATGGATGAAAAATCAGGATATCTGAAATCGTACACCGCTGACATGGTTGTGCCGTTTGACTTGACAGGAAAAGAGCCGACTGGCTTTAGAATGTATTTCGGGCCTAACCACTATAAAACACTTTCGAGCTACGATAAAGGCGTAGAGAAAGAAGATAAACTCTATCTCCGCGAATTGATTTCGCTTGGTTGGGGAATTTTCGGCTGGGTAAACCGCTTTTTTGTAATCCCAATGTTCAACTTCTTCAGCAAGTATGTGGGTAATTTCGGAATTATTATTCTGCTGATGACGATCGTTATCAAACTGCTTCTTGCTCCACTTACGCACAAATCGTATTTGTCAAGTGCAAAAATGCGCGTGCTGAAACCAGAAATTGATGAAATCAACGCTCGTATTCCAGCTGACAAAGCGATGGAACGCCAGCAGGCAACAATGGCTCTTTACAACAAAATGGGAGTGAGTCCGATGAGCGGCTGTCTGCCGATGTTACTTCAGATGCCGCTGCTTATTGCTATGTTCCAGTTTTTCCCTGCTGCTATTGAGCTGCGTCAAGAGAGTTTCTTGTGGGTGAATGACCTTTCAGCCTACGATACGCTTTTCTCATGGAAAGCAAATATTCCGTTGATCGGTTCATTCCTGAATAACCACGTCAGCCTGTTTGCCTTGTTGATGACTGTGACAAGTATTTTCTCTACCAAAATCAGTATGCAGAATACTACTACATCACCTGACCAGCCCGGTGCAAGCATGATGAAGTATATGATGTATTTCATGCCGGTGATGTTCTTCTTTATGTTCAACAGCTACGCTTCCGGTTTGACTTATTACTATTTTCTGTCGTCGCTGTTCACCATCCTGCAAACTGCAATTATCCGCGCATCCATCAACGATGAAAAACTGCTTGCCGAGCTTCGTGCAAAAAGCAAGGTAAATGCTAAAAATCCGAAGAAAAAAAGCAGTTTCATGGAGCGTTTGGAAAAAATGCAACGCGAACAACAAAAAGCGGTTAGAGATAATTCAAGAAACAGAAGATAATTCTCTTGCTTAATAATGTATAAGGAGTTTGGGAACAGATTTTGTTCTCAAACTTTTTTTTGTTATTAAAAACCCGATTTAGTTGATTATAATGAAAAAATTATTATTTTTGTAAATGAAACTTAAATTAGTTATAATGAAATTGAATCTTATTTTTTTGAAATACGCTTTTGCAGGCATTTTCTTGTTTGCAGCAGCTGATGCTTTCAGTCAGTTTGTACCTGACACAGTAGTTACTCAGCCTGATGAAGTTCAGGTAGTTACGCAACAACAAAAAATAATTGAACCAGTTCAGGAAAGCGGCAAGTACTACAAATGGGAAACTCCGATACTTGAGAAAGTTGATTTGAGGGGAATTGAAATGTACAAAAGCAATTCTGAAAAATACCTTCAGAATATCGAAATCCTGGAAAATGTTTTGAAAAAAGAAAAAAAGGAGCTGAATTCTTATTATGATCAGGCAAAAGACCATGCCACGGTTCTGAAAAATGAGAAGAAAAACCTGAATGAAAAGCGTAAATTTTACAAACAGGACGAAAAACTTTCCAACCGTGAAAAGAAACTCCGGACACGCGAACTGAAACTGATTCAGAAAGAGAGAAAAACGTTGAAAAAACAATCGAAGGACCTTTCAAGCTGGGACGTGGATAATAAAATGAGACAGTTTGAAGACAGAGAATACAGAATTGAGATGGCGGAAAGTCGCTGGGAAGAAAAGCGTGAAGTAACTCAGCGAAGTCTGGAAAAATTGGCTGAAGATGAAAAAATCCTCAACCAGAGAGATTACGAAATCAAAGAGCGTATCCGTGAGCTGGATTATTTCAAAAGAGACCTGGATCTTCAGACCAAACAACTTGCCATTGAGAAAAAACAGACAAAACTAGAAATTAAAAAGGCTAAAGCGGCTTTGAAAATGCAAAATAAATAAACTCTTTCAGAGTGCCTCAATTGGAATCATAGTATTGATGAATTTAGAAATGTGCCGGATGATTTATTCTGGCACATTTTTTAGTATGTCGGGCATGGTATTAAGCTAACAGGATGCAAGTTTCTGCATGTGACGAGTTGATAGGAAACATTAGCGGCTGACAATGGTGTTGGGGGTGACATCAAATCAGAAAGAAGTCATTAGCAAATCTGAGGTTTTGACGAACAGAATTGAAAATCGGCGAAGCCAAATCTGATATAAGGCTCATTTTGAGTACATATTCCGGTGTTGGTAGCAACACTCCCAAAAAAATGCGCAGAAAAATTCACCGATATAAATCACTTATTAACCTCTTTATTTTTTACATTAACTGAAAAGTTATTTTCTTTGTAGCTATAATAAAAGAGATAACATATGAAAACAATTCAAAAAATTACTTTCCTCCTATTCTTTTTAGTGAGTTTGTATTCTTTTGCACAAACAGGTGTAGTCGTAACTTACTATGATGGAACAACACAAGGTTTTAATGTAACTATTGCTGGAAAATTATATTTTGCTTCCGATAATTTGTTTGTGAAATTGGACGAAACAACCCCTCCAACAACAATTCCGGTTAACATAATTCAGAAAATTACTTTTTCTTCAACTTTAGCAACCACAAATTTTGGAGCAAACAAAAATAATTTGGTTTTATACCCAAATCCAAGTACCGATGTTTTTAGAATAAAATCGGATGCCAACGAAGAGTTAAAAATCAATATTTATTCGCTTCAAGGACAATTGGTTCACCAAGGAAATTATCAGTCTGATGAAGATATAAATGTTTCTAACTTATCTTCAGGATTATATTTAGTTCAAGTAAATGGTTTAACTAACAAATTCAGTAAAAAATGAGAAAAATATATTTAATCACGTTACTTTCTTTGTTGGTAAACTTTTCATTTGGACAACAAAAAATTAGGGTTCACAATTCTGGCAATACTATGTATGCTAAAGAATTGACAGCGGTTGATAGCATTAAATTAGATAATACGTATGCAAAATTCAAATTATCTGATGCAACTAACACATTGGATTTTCAAAAAACATTAGTAGATAGTTTAACATTTACTTCAAGTACAGTAAATTTAGATAAAATCTACATCATCTATAACGGAACAGATAATGCTACGATTATCAATCCGTATGCAACTGCTGGACTAACAATAACCGCAACTGGTGGGAATGTGGTGGCAACTGCTACGACTGGAATTGAAAATTTAGAATACAATATTTTAGGTTCATCTGCCAATGGAAGTTTGAGTTTGACAACCGATAAAAATGTGAATTTAGTGTTGAACAATTTAACCTTAACCAATCCAAGTGGTGCCGCATTTTATATTTTAGGCGGAAAAGTCGCTACTATTTATTTAACACCTGGAACAAACAACACACTTTCTGACGGAACAGCAAGTACCAGAAATGGAACTATTCATAATAATGGACCAATTGTAATTAATGGAACAGGAAATTTAAATATTACTGGTGTAAAAAAACACGGAATCAATACTTCTTCAACCATTACTATCAATAGTGGAACAACAACCATAACTTCTGCTGCTTCTGATGGATTGCATTCGGAAGGTTTTATTATGACTGACGGAACTTTAACAGTTACTTCTTCGGTTGGTGACGGAATTGATGCTGGTGAGGCTGCTATTGCAATTTCTGGTGGAACAATAAACATTACCTCAACTTCTGCTGATGTGAAAGCGATAAAAACAGGTTTGAACACAGTAACAATAACTAGTGGAAATTTTAACTTAAACGTTTCAGGTGCGCAGTCTAAAGGAATTAGCTCTAAAGGAAATATGACTATAAGTGGTGGAACTTTTGCAATTACTATTTCTGGAGCTACTGTTTTGACTGCTTCTGGTAGCGGATTTGATCCTTCTTATTGTACAGCATTCAAATCGGACGGGATTATTGCTATTAGCAATGGAACTTTTACCATCAATTCATTAAGTGGTGCAAATGGTGGAAAAGTGTTTTCTGCAGATGGAGAAATCAATATTTCAGGTGGAAATTTTACAACCAATACAGCTGGAAATGGTGGAACATACACCAACACTTTAGGAGTAGCAGATAGTTTTTCGACAGCGAGTTTTACATCTGATACAAACATCAATATTTCGGGAGGAACTTTTACTATTACTAATACAGGAAGTGATGGAAAAGGAATTTCTGCTGATGTTAACGTAACTATTTCTGGAACGGCAAAAATTGGAATTACTAATTCTGGAGCAAAAGGAAAAGCCATCAAAGCCGATGGAAATATTCAAGTTGATGGAGGAACAACCACTATAAACCTTTCTGGAGCAACCGTTTTAACAGCTTCCGGTAGCGGATTTGATCCTTCCTATCCATCAGGATTAAAAGCAACTGGAACTATTACTATCAATTCTGGAAATGTTACCGTTACTGGAACATCTGCTGCAACTGGAACAAAAGGAATTTCAGCTGACGGAAACATTATTATAAATGGTGGAACAATAAACGTTACAACTGAAGGAAATGGAGCGGTTTATACAAGCGCAACAGGAACAACAGACTCTTATTCTTCTGCAGCAATTACAACCGATTCTAATTTAATCATAACAGCTGGTACAGTTACAACAACAAGTTCTGGAACTGGTGGAAAAGGTTTAAAAGCTGATGGAAGTATGACTATTGGAACTTTGACAACTACTCCAATCTTAAATATCACAACTACTGGAGCTCGATTTTTAGTTTCTGGAATCGATTATGCACATCCTAAAACAATGGTTGCTGCTGGTACAATCAACATAATCAGCGGAACAAACACCATAAATTCTACCGATGATGGAATTCATTCGGATACTTCTGTTACAATTTCTGGAGGAAATAACATTGTATATGCAATTTCAACCGTTGCCGCTATGGGTGAAGGTGTAGAAGCTCCAATCATCAATTTTACTGGTGGCGTTACTAATATTACAGCATCAAATGACGGAATAAACGCAACATACGGAACAGTTGCTGGAGGAACAGAATCGAACGATGGTAGTCAATTGAATATTTCTGGTGGAGTAGTAATCGTTGCAGGTAAAGATGCAATCGATAGCAATGGAAACATTACAATTACTGGCGGAACAACAATAGTTTGTGGACCAAGAGCTGCACCTGAAGAAGGAATTGATTTTAATGGAATTTTCAATATGAATGGAGGAATTTTATTTTCGGCTGGTTCTAATGCTGGAATGACTAAAAACTTTAGCTCAACCTCAACCCAAAGAACCATGTACTTAAAATCTAGCGCTTCGTTAGCGGCAACTTCTATGATACATATTAGAACAGCTGCTGGAGTTGAATTGGCTACCTTTAAACCTAAAAATTCAGTTTACTATTTCCATTTTTCTAGTCCAAATGTTACTGGAAGCACAAGTCATCAAGTTTATTTTGGTGGAACTTATACTGGAGGCAGCTTTGTAGGAAATTCATCAGATTGGGGTTTATATACTGGTGGAACTTATTCAACAACCGGCGGAACTTTGAAATCAACTTTTACAACTTCGGGTACAAGTACATTAAATACCATTACTTTTTAAGAAAAGAATTTTATATTTGAAACTTTGGCAGAACTAAATGATTTTGTCAAAGTTTTTCTTTCAAAAGATGACAACACAAACTAGAACATTTTTTCTTCATATTTTAGGAAGTTTGGCTTTCCTGATATGATGCGCTGGTTTCAAGGTAATAGTTTCCATGCTTTGCCCTGATATCTTTTATTTCTATGGATAAAATTTGGGCTTTACCAACAACACTTGCTTTTCGGCAAGTATAATCTTTCCAAACAGAACTAATACCTAGCAGTCCGAACACCACTCCCAAAACCATGAGTGCTTTACCGATGTATTTAATTGTTTTTGCCATTATTTTGTTATTTGCCCACAAACTCGTCCTTCACCCATTTTCCTTCCTCTATTTTTCCATTGGCATAGATCATCTTCCCCATTCCTTCTCGTCTATCTAATTGCCATTCACCTTCGTACACATCACCATTCTTATAAAAATACGTTCCCTTTCCGCTCATATATCCTGTAGAAAAATGTCCTTCATATTTCTCTCCCTTTTCCTTGAAAATGTACACACCTTGCCCCATTAAATACCCTTCTTTCCATTCGCCATCATACATAAGTTCCTGCTTTGAAGTTTTTCATGCTGTAATTTTAAATAGAACCCACTGTTATTTAATCTTTTTGCAAATATATTAAATAAGCGCGACTTTTATTTAAAGTTCTGCGGTTATTTTTATTTTTTTTGCCTTGCAGCTAACGTTTAGCGGCTTTGCGAAGAAGCGGAATTCGGAGCACAAAACTGTCAACCCAGCACTAAAGTTGATTTGAAAAACTGAACTAGAATTAAACCACGTCACCCGCCATTGAGCCAAACGCCTGTTAGCCGTTCGGTGTTTATTTTTCCTGTCATTTTTCTTTCAATTTGCTACTCCGTTTCTGTCTGCCGTGCGT
>CAZIRA010000041.1:0-19298 GCA_964541615.1 uncultured Paludibacter sp. | reverse complement strand
CTGCGCATCAACCGCCAATACCTCAATCATGAGGCAAATCCGGTAAATATCTCCGACAGACAACTTGCTCAATCACAATCCCTCCTGCTAAAACCCGAACAACCGGAGGGAGCGGTAACCAACATTCTTGAATTCATTTATAAAGTGACGGAAGACGCAATTATCAGCGATTATGAACGCACACAGGATGGTGATAAACTACCGCCTACACCCAGTTTCACGCGCCAGGCTGATTCCGTAATGAATTTACAAATGGCAAAGGATAAAACACTGTTTGGTAAACTGGGAGTCGATGACAGTAATTATGGAATGGGCGATGCCATGCCGGTGATAATGGACGATTATCAGTATATGGAACTGCCACCGCGATTTGGTGCAATCACAGCCGATGCCACAACCTATGATCGGGGTGCAACCATTTCGCTGACTGTTCCGGTGCTTAACAGCAAGCTGATGCAAAAAGTCTATCCCGATAACCGATGGATGGAAAATGTAAAGATTACGTTGGACGGGGGTGAATCGTTTGTCGATCCGTCTTATATTTCGTTCGATGGTGCAAGTGGTACCATCACTGCCATTACTGAAGCTAAAAATGAAACGGGTTCATCCGTTCAGGTTACGGCAGAAGTTCTGCTACGTGATACGAGAAGAATGGAGTCCCGTATGAGCGCAGGGTGGTCTGCACGTGATTCTGTGATGAATGTAAAAAAACGCGCCGCAGTACGTATGGAGGATGATAATGGCGATAAATATTGGTATATCTATGGAGCCAATACCGCCTTTACGGTAACAACACAACAAGCATCATTTCGCGCCGTAGAATCCATCAGCTTCACGCTGCCCAAAGATAATCAGATAAATATCAATGCAACGAATGTGAATTTGCTTGCCAAAGTAAATCCCGTAACCGCCACATTCAAATCGGGAACGTGGAGCAGCAGCAATCCGGCAGTTGCCGAACTATCGGTAGACGGCATACTTATACCCAAAGAATACGGAAAAACCACCATTACCTTCACCAGCGATGAGGTGGGCTACCGTGCAGCCAAAAACTTACCCGAAAACAATGCCACACTGATTCAATCGTTTGATATGTATGTGGTAGGCGAATACCCAGAATGGGGGATTTCCGGCGGCTATGAATATGATAAATTAAACTTCGAACCGGAAGAATGCAGGATGCTGATATCACACAACCTCGAAGGTAACTCGTGGAAAGTGGATGGAGAGGTGTCCGTAGAAGTTTTCCACTCCGACGCAGGTAAATACAGTTCGATTACCGATGCATTTGAGGTGACGAACGATATGATTGAGGATAATGGATATGGTAACTGGATAACTTACCGGATACCATTTGATGAGCGGACATTCCCTAAAAATCCAACCTTACTGGATGATATGTTTGAAGACCACGTTTGGGCAGCTCCTTATAAGGTAATCATGTCGTTGCCATTGAAACAAAAGATAGGCGACATGGAATTGACCCACGTGTTGCGCGACACATTCTATGTGCATCTGAATCTGCCCCGTCAGCCGATAATTACCCTGATTCAGGAGCCTGAACCCGAATCCCTGTCGGGTGAGACGGTTACACTGAAATATGATCTCAAATACCTGAACAAAAAACAAATTGTAAATGTCATCGGATTTAATATTTTCGTATATGGCGGATATTCCGAAGGAGCTTACGAGGGTGGAGAAGGTCATCCGAAAAAGAGAGAAGAATTCTGGTATCTCAACAACCCCGGCAGGCATGGAGCCTATTTTTCAGAGAAAGGTATGAATTATCAGTCGGGCAATAACCCTGCGACACCGGAATGGCTCGAACTGATTGATAAAGGCAATTATTTCGACGGGTTGCTGTCCCTGACCTATCCGTTGCCTGCGCCTCTGGGCGAATTAAAAACCAGCGGAGGATACAATCCCGAATACGGATTATACGAACGGTTCCTATTCGATGTAAAGATTGAGAATTTCACCGGTTTCCTTGGAAATCATGAGTTGTTAGGCGAAATTTTATATCATATGAACTCGCCGTATCAGGAGAAAAGGACTGTACTGGCATACACTTACAACATGGATATATTTGAAGAGGAAGTACAATACCAGCGCAACGATTATTCCCTGCACAGTCTGAACGACTGGGAAGAACAGAGCGTATCACAGTCGGAAATTGCACAGGCTGTGGAAGCTGCCAACACCACCCACGGATGGTACTGGTTTACTAACTTCCTGTCGGGTGTCAATCAGCGCAACATCTTTGCCAATGCTGTTAAAACTCCGAAACGATGGGGCGATTTGGTAGTGGGTGTGACAAAACACAACTCGACCGATACGATTTATTCAACCACTCCAGATAAATTTACGATCAGTTATCCTCCGGGTAGTTACGACCTGATCTTTTCATATCCGAAAGTCGGTGAAAAAAGAACTTTTTCCTACAATACCGACAGTATAAAAGGTCTGTATGTGTTAAAGTTTGAAACCCATCTTCCGGAAAAAATTTACTACATGAATGGCGACAGTGTATTGGTAGAGAAAACCTGGAACGCATCTACCGGCAACAAGCATTTTATCCTTTACGAACCTGCCGGCATTATGGGAGAGGTGACCTATAACAATGAAACCACAAAGAGAGCCGGTGTTGTTACTCCGCTTCCTGTATTTGCAGGACAATCGGATCAGGCTTATTTCTCGGAAATATACAAAGGTGAAAACAGTTACTATGTAAACAACTGTACATTTGTTGATCCGCAACTGGGCGTTGTGCTGGTGGACGAAGAGACGGGCGAAAAGATAACAAATGCCCGTATCAATTACATCCTGCGTTCATCGAAAACGGAGATGGATACAAGTCTGGAAACTGTTGCTACCTGGGAACAAGTGCAGGCTGTAGCTGCCAATGAAAACTGGTCAGCCAAGGGTGTCGGTCTTGGTGCTGATTATTACTTTGCACAGAATGAGCAGGGCAAGCAAACATTGCAGACTTATCTTGACCGGTTTAAAAAAGACATAATGATACAACGGGTTTCTTCTTTCGGAGGTGTTGCAGGCGACAAATATGTAACAGGTAATCCTGCAAGTTCGGTAAGCGAAGTAACCGGAGGCGTATTCCTGCTGCCGATGGATCCGAATTACAATTACCGTTTTTACACCGTTTACCGGTATAATATCCCGTATTACAGCGACCGCCGTTATGAAACAGCAATGGAAATCCTGGTTGACGGATATTATCCTAAGTTTGCTTCTTACGGCACACTGGGTACAGTAGGAGCCGATGAATACATAGGTGGAAATATCGTGTACATTGCCGGACAGGGGTATCAGTACCAGATTACCGTTCCGCTGAAGAAAAATACCGACACACAACGTCAGGATAACGTCAGATTGTGGACAGAAGTACCTAATCTGAATGTAATTGGTGCTTCCGCCAATATGATAAGTAAAAACCCGATTCAGATTGGAGTGCAGGCTGAATACTACTCACCGACACCGATGAGTCCGGTTGAAAAATCCGACCAGAAAAGTCTGAATAAGCTCAGCACTAACTCCATCACCGCATACACCCGCTATGCTGATACGAAGAATGCTGTATTGAATGTATCCATGCCGATCGAAAACGACTGGAATCCGGCTGATATTCTCCTGACCGACGCAGGCGAAACGATGGAGCCGTTGCATTATTCCATCATTTCGGCTGAAACAGGCTACACGAATTTTGAGAAGCGATTTGTCAATCTTTCTTACCGCCTGAATGATTTCATTGGTTACGGCGAATTGAAATATCCGACCGTCACGTACAATGGAATGCTTCTGGCATCCTTACCTGGATTGATCAACGACGAAACCGACCCCGGAATTTACGAGCAGAATATTACGCAGGGCATGAAAGACAACATCGTGCTGAATCCTTCACAGTTCGATGTCAAGGAATTCGGGAAAGATACCGACCTCGGTAGTACGAAGGGAGCCATGAGTAAAATGGGTGATCTGAATCTGAGCTTACCTGACCCGATACCTTTTGAAATCCAGACTCGCAACGAGGGCAACCGCTATTTCTTACGTGGAGTTCTCTCACACAATTTCATTGATGATATCCCGCTTGTCGGACAGGCAAACGCAGCCATGTCTATGTATAAAGGGATAACTGAAAATGCCGAGCAATTTGAGGCTGCTTTCGGTGAAATTAAGAAACAGGTGGGGCTGTTCAAACCGAAACGGAGCGGCAGACGATTCTCCACTATCTCAACCTTTGCCGGATTGCGCGGCTACATGGAAGGATACGGCGAGTACAATCCTTTCACCGGTGATTTTGAATACGGACTGAACGAAGGCGGTATTTCGCTCGAACTTTCGGCATCCGCTTATGTCAATACTAGTTTTGTGATAGGTAAAATTGGAGTCGGTCTGGATGCACTTGCGTCGGCTACCCTCGGTTTTAGCAAGCCATCGGATGCGGATTGGGCAAAAGCAGTCAACAAAGCGAAGTTTGATATGTGGATGGAGACACAGTTGAGTATGGACGTTTATGTCGATATCAGTGCAGGTCTCGACCTCGGTATCATGGGAGCAGAAGTGGGCGTGAGCGGCAATGCCGGATTCCTCAACAAGAACAAAGTGGTTATCAAGCCGTATCTGGCTGACAACAAAGTAACTGCCGGTGGCTTGTTCAATGCACATGCTTCGCTTTACCTCTGGGCACACGCATACTTCCTGTGCTGGTCGTGGGAAGACGAATGGAAAATCTTTGATGTAGATAAGACATGGTATTATCCAAACAATAACAATAACCCTTATAAAGCGATAAGAAACAATCCGCAGATGCGTACGCTCTCACAGGCATACAGTCGTAACTCACTTGCCATGCCGAATACGATTATCAGCAATGTGGCAGCCAACGTCTATCCGCGTTATTTCAGCGACGGCAATTCGCTGATGCTGGCAAATCTGAAAGCACCATCCGAACAGAACGACGACCGTATTTCGGTTTACTCGTCGGGAAGCGTAACAGATATGCTTCCTTCGGCAACGCTTCCTGCATTTGGATTTGATGTGGCAACATCGCCAAACGGTGTTTCTGTGGCGGCTTACGAGCAAATGAGTGACAGTATCCGTCCGAAAGCAGTTAACATCTCGCCGGAGACTTACATCAAGACTCAGTCACAGCAAGTAGAAATTTTTGCAGCTATCAATAATGGCGGCGAATGGCAGGAAACACAACTTTCTGACGTGAATACCGGTTTGGGATCCCGCAACAGTGACATATCGCCCAAGGTTGCTATTTCCGACAATGGCACACGTGCATCTGTAGTCTGGAAAAGCGGTCATACAAGAATTGACAGTCTGGGAGCAAAAATCAGTGGCAACCTGAAACTGTCGCGCTACAACGGCTCATTCTGGAAGGAACCGATTGAACTTGTTGCAGCCGACAATATCAGTGATTACTCCATTTCAATGAACGGCGAATCGGTGCTGATTGCTGCCACCCGTGTCGAAAGCGACAACAGCGGTAGAATAAAACTGATTCATATTTCGCCGGCTGACAGTATTACACACATAGAAACAGGGCGACAAGGTAAGAAACCACAAATTACACGTGCCGGAGATAACTTCTATGTTAGCTTTATGGGAAGTTACGCATTGAATGATACCACCAATCTGAGCGATATGTATCTGCTTGCCACCTCACAGAACGGATTGCTGTTAGACAGTATTTCGGGTTTTGCCGGAATGACCAGCAATGTATCCTTTGATTATAAACTGGTAGGCGAAAAAACGGCAGCAGGTATCCAGGATTTGGCTATCCTGTATCAGGCTTCTAAGGTAGTGAGCGAAGCAGGGGATGTGGAAACAAGCCTTTATGCATCCAAATTCGGACGGCAAAACAGTAAAATCTATGCTTCGGAACCGACAAAACTGCTCACCATTCCGGATGACGGCTCGCAACTGATTCTGAGTTACGATGGTTACAAACAGGGCAACAACCTGAAAGCAGCCGCAGTGATTAGTAATAAATCGCACGGTGCCATTGTGGTAGAAGAATCCACCACGTTTGAGAATCGGATTGTCTGCATGTCGGAATCGTTCAATAATTCCGATGTGAAGATCGGATCGGATGTTGATGTAGAGTTTGCTGTGAAAAATGCAGGTTATAAACCCATCACTTCCATGGTCGTAAGTATCGGTGGCAATCAGCCTACCACCCTGAGTCAGGTAGTTATGCCGGGTCAGGTTCCGGCAATCAGAGGCAGATATGTCATTTTTGAAAACAATACCGATTCGGTGGATTATACCATCACAGCACAGTTCAACGATGGAACGAACGCTGAAATAAACGGTAAACTGAATCTGACTGCTTATCAGATAAAAGTAAATCTAGTATCGCTCAAAAACAGCGACTCGAAGAACACAGCCGTTCTTGAAGTCGTGAACAATTCGGCAACACCACTTACAACGCAACACTCGGTAACAGTCGGTATTTACGAAGATATTTTCGGAGAGACTCTTTATCCGGGTACTTCGCTCAAAACCATAGCAGCCTCTGAACTCTATGCGGACGGTAAAGCGAAGATAGCAACCACCGCACTGGATATTCCTGCAGTGAATGAGATCCAGAGCGTGTATGCTATTGCCAAAGTGAAAAAAACCAATGTCGTAAGCAGAGTAAAAGGAGCGACTGTTTCCGAAGAGTCGGATCAGGAGCAAAGCAGTAAAAACTATGCAAGTATTCAGTTATTCCCTTCTAAAGATGACATTGCTACAAAAATAGAAACTCCGAAAAAAGAAAGTGAAACAGAAAACGGTGACAAGGTTCGTATCTATGTTGTTAATAAGAATGCCTGCATTGAGATACCTGATTTGCATATAGATGAAAAACAGGGATTAAGCATACACAGTATTACCGGTATGATAGTACACAAAGCCGTGTTGTCCGAACGCATCACATGCGTTCCACTCAAGCCGGGTGTATATATCGTTACTGTGGGAACGAAAACAAAAAAAATCATTGTGATGTAATCATGTAATCCATCTAAATCAGGTTAATAAACAGGTTGCAGGATAATTGCCACAGTTTATTTCAAACCGGAATTTCACAGCATTACATAAATGGTTATCAGCCCATTCACTCCGTATTATTCGGAGTGAATGGGCTGTTTTTCTTCGGATGTCTTAATTTTTAGACATGACACAGCCGGGAAATTATTGAAAAACCGCTAAACCTGACTGCAGTTTGTGAAGTTATCAGACACTTTGGAGTTTCGATAAAGTTTCAAAGGAATAATATCTTGTGACGAAAGCGTACCTTTCCCAATTATACTCAGGATGAAGTAAATGATTGTTTTTCTCATAACGGAATGCTTAAGGTGTGTTTTGAAATTTTTATTCTTCTAATGAAAGGATTATATCATTATTTGAACTATTTTTGCTGCTTAATCTCTTCAAAAATATGCAAAATAAATTTACAAAACCTAATTATTGTGTTAATAATTGTTATGAAACACTACTTTATACTTTATCATTTATTAACCGATTTATCACCAAAATAAAGAGTTAGAACGGATTTATAACGAGATGTAAAAAAAAATTCCAATCGAAAAATGAAAATAATTCGATTGGAATTTTCAGGATTGTAATACGATGTGTAGAGAATAAAAGGTTGCTGTATATTATCTCTTCACATCAAAAACATCCGCATACACTACCCTACTTGTTTCTTCCGGGTGTTCCAGTCGTTCTTTATACATGTCAGGTATATTATTTAGACTTTGCGGCCCCAATTCAATTTCTTCTACTACTATCTGAAACGAACCGGTTCGGTAGGCTTCCGGAAGTGTGATATTTTCATTGATTTCAAAATAGTTGTCGCCCTTCATGTTTCGTCCAACTTCAAATGTCCACATATCCGGATTTTGCTGGCCGGTTTTAGAACTATCAATCAGAATGCCCTGCTCGCTGCCGGATGAGTCCGTTTGCATGACAGTGACTTTTATCACCTCACGAATTCCAAATTTGGACGATTTATGACTGTAAGTCGGGCCGCTGAGCCTGAAATTCATTACCGTGTTTTTCCCGGCTTGCGACAGGCCGATGGAAGCTTTACGCTCCGGCACCATTTGAATCATGCCTCCCATAACCACATTCGACAGGCAAACATCTGTATTATTTTCGCGAAGCGAATGGGGTTGATAGCGGGCTAATGCCATTTTTATAAACGGGAAATACATGTTGGCCGTATTCAGCGCAATATCGGCATACCACAACTGCTTTTCTCTGTCGAACGTAACGGGATAGGCCACAGCAGTAGCTTTCACGTCCTCTTTTCCGGGATATACTAATCCTTTTTCCACCACAGGATTGTACCTGAAATCAGCAGGGAGCGGACTTGATTTTCCGGGAAGCTCCGAAACAAACAACGGATCGGCACCCCAGTGTGTGAAAATATCTGTATAAACAGGACTTTGAACCATCGTGGTGACCAAACTGGTAGTTCCGGAAGAATCGGGAAGTACGACAGCCAGTTTTTCTTCTTCGCCGCTTGAGAACCACGGACGTTTGAGGTACACCCGAAGCACTCCGCCTTTACGAATATGAGTCATAACGCCTCCCTGATTGGTTTTTTGCCATTCAAAAGCTGGAATTACATAATCTATTTCGGGTTTATCGGGCCGGGCAGTGCTCAGAATGTTCACTTTACCAACGTTGGATTCTCTGACAAATGAAATCTCCGGTTTTTTCTTCTGGATATTGGTAAAATACGCACTGTAACGCGACGATGCCACGATGGAGTAATTTACCCAGCGGTGACGTGTATTGCCGAAAGCATGTTCAAGCGGATAATGACGTAAATCAAGCATTTTGACCAGATTCAGCCGGGATTCTTCCAGGTCAAATCGCAGCGTATTCACCACATTTCGCGAAGGTTCGGCTGCTTTTTGCTGCTGAACGTTGGCCAGTCTTTCGGCCTGGAACTTGTAGATATTGTTTATTTTGAGCGAGCCGGGTTGCACGTCAAATTGCCTGATAGAAGCCGGCTCGGTTTTCCAGCGCGGTTCTTTCAGTTGCAGTCTGTCCGGTTTCAGGCCAGGTTTGGGGTCATTTATTGTTCCAACGGTCACCGTTTTGTCGTGGTAATAAATATCAATTTCGGGAATTGAATCGTTGAAATTTTTTTCTTTTATCTCTACCGAAATGCCATCGTCGAGCGGTTCGGTCCAGCTGGCTTTCAGTTCGGCAGAGTCGGTACTTTCTCCGTGAACATTAAACCGGACATTCAGAAAAGCGGAAGTATCATCGTAATCGCGTTCGGGTACAACCTGCAGTAAAGCAGGCGCTTCAACCGGTTGCTGCACAGCATGTACAAGTTCAAACGTGCGCGAAGGAGTAATCATCCAGTGCTGACCGCTTTTAGCAATTTTCTCGATTTCAGCCAGTTTTGCGCCGGCATCACTTTTCACCAGCTGCCAAACGGCCGAAAGCTTTTTCATGTCTTCCTCACGCCAGAAAGAGCTTATTTTCAACTTCATACGTTGTCCTTTGGGCAATTTGACGGTAAACGTACGCTTTGTTCCGTCCCAATTACCTGCCAGGGCACCTTCTTCCAGCTTTATCCGGATGGCTTGCGTATCGTACCAGTCTTCGGGAATGTTCACGCTGTTCGTATTATCGGGAGTGAGTTCTTCTTTGGTGAAAAAGCTGAACATACGCGACGAAAAATCTTCGGAATGCGTATTTTCACTCTCCGTATCGGCAAATATGGCTATTCCGGCAGCCATCGGATCGGGCAGATAAATGATCTGGGCCTGATCATCGGAGTAAATTTTTTCGGTATTATCCTCGTTGCGCTCATACAAGCCTTCGTGTGAGGTGATTATCTGATAAATAGCTTTTGCTTTTTGCGGGTCGCCAAAGGCTTTTTCGAACTTGCCGTGTGTTTCGGCCATCAGCTGGCTGTTTTTCGGAGGCAACAGGTAACGCAGTGAGCGTCCTTTGAAGTCCTGCCCGTCGGCCCGGTTTTCATTTTCATATTTCTCCACATCAACATCAAAATTGCTTCTGACAACCATTTGTTCGAGATATTCACCGTCGCGCAACTGATTGCCCACCAATACGATAGGACTTGCCAACGGTTCGTAGCGCAGATAAATAATGTTGCTGCAAGAGGTTTCCGCCGGAGATTCGGATTCAGATTCGAGCGGAAGGCTGTTGCCAGCCATATCCACTGTCCGGACTCTGATACGGTATGATTTCCCGAAACGAAGTTTGGGCAATGTTCCGGGCACCAGTTCCGATTGTGCATTCAGTTTGAAATCGAGCGTGGGATCAAAACGGTATTTCTTCATTTCCACCTGGTGCGATTCGCTCAAAAAATCGTGTCTGTCCCGCGGATTTTTGGCTGTATGCTCTTCCGAATCGTTGATGGCCAGGCCCGGTTTTTCCACCGAAAGGCTCCATCCTTCCCAGCGGGCAAGTGTTTCGGGCACATAAATATTTTCCTTGTCGTTTTCTTTTTCTATAATGGCCATTTCCACATATCCTTCGTCAGGACTGATATTTTCTATCGGATGTTCCACCCCGGCTTCATCGAACCAGGAATAGCTCATTTTCCGTTTGTGGAGCGAATACCATTTGCCGGGATTATCTTCGTAAGCAATATCCATGCGGTAAGCCATCACAAGATCATCAGAATACAATATTTCTTCCGGCAGCAACAGGTTTTTGATTTTCAAATCCACTTTGGCGTTGTCTATCAACATTTTCTGGAAATTGGAATTTCGTTGTAATTTCTCGGCCACATGTCCGCTCATTCCATTTCTGATCAGTGCAATTCCGGCCGAACGCATGGCATGCAAACCTTCGCGGGGCGGCACTTCCAGCAGTTTCATTTTTTCTACGGGTTTCATTTTTTGAAAAGTGAAAACCGGTTTGAATGTAGTTTCAGGCTGAGCTATGTTTTGCACCCGCGCGGTACTGTTTGCAGTTTTAACGTTGCTTGTGCCTGCTTCAGTTCTGGCTGCAGTTGCCATTTGGGGTTTCAGCTTGAGATTTTGAAGAGCCGTTTCTGCGCGTAGAGTAGCTGCAGA
The DNA here is from genome assembly GCA_964541615.1 of uncultured Paludibacter sp. Taxonomy (GTDB): domain Bacteria; phylum Bacteroidota; class Bacteroidia; order Bacteroidales; family Paludibacteraceae; genus UPXZ01. The sequence goes on along the minus strand of CAZIRA010000041.1, from coordinate 8,217 downwards.
TCGCATTTGGAAATAATCGGCTACCTGAATTGTTTTTTCATTCACGGTTTGTGCCGTTTTGAGAGCCATTCCGTCGGTGTCCATTTGCACCACCGAGAAATCAGACGTATTGATTTTCACAAAACCCTTGCTGAGCACGCTTCCTGATGGGTCGGCTGCATAAAATCCTTTGGCTGTGAGGCTGTAAGCAGTTTTTGGCGCCGAAATCTTTGTGCCGGCTTCGCTGAACGCAATTTCACCGGGTACAACCTGAATGGTGCCTGAAGCCGGAATAGCTGAATCATAAGGGATTACGAAATCGAGAATGAAGCCAAGCCGTCGCATGAGTGCCGGATAGCTGTTCATGACCGAAAGTATGTTGTGAAACTCAAACTTCGGTTTTCGGATGACTAATTTATCCACTATTTTTTTATTCTGAAAGTGAAAATCTTTCAATTGCACGAAGTCTGCAGCGGGTTCTGCCTGCTTTTTGAAAGGGATAAACCGATTGTTTTTCAACACGGTACGCATATTATTCACCTGCATTTCATTTTTCAGGATAAAAGGTTTTTGCGTCGTCGTTTTGCTGCGCGTTTGTGCTTTTTGTGCTTTTTCAGTGTTCAGTACGTTAGCATCTATCTGAATATCAGCTATTACGCCCAATCTGTCCGGATCGATAAAATGGGATGCCGGCACAAGCTGCACGGGACTTTCGATGGCTATTTTTTTCACCTGATCGAGCAGAAAATCGCGAATGTGTGTCACCGGAAAAGACCGGATGGGTTTCAGCTGCAGGTTTTCCATTTCATATTTTTCAATCTGAATGTTTGAATGGAAAATGCTCCGGTAGAGGTCTTTATCAATGACCGATTTGTTAAAAATGGCCGGGATATCCGATTTCATGCCACTTATCCGGAATGTGAATTCTGTATTTTGTATTTTTTCTGCCCAGTTGTACATGTCGGGAGCGTCACCCAGTTTCATGGTTGCAGCACTTTTCAAATGCGGCGACACATATACCGAAACTTTCAGGTATTGTTGTCTGTCTTGTTCCATACGCTGAACGGGCAACGTCGTAAAAACCAGTTCTTGTATCATAATATATTTATTTTCAATAGGTTAATAACGAGATATAAGTTTAAATTCCTACGGGTTATAAATCCCAGTTTCATTCATTAATCACTGAATGCCAGGCAGTATTGTTCCCAGTCTTCTTCAAAAATCATTTCTGCAAATTTCGGATCGCCGCCGCTGCCGGCCAGCGTACGCCTAACAGTGACAGAAACAGTCTTGCTGAAAAACAGCACGGACACCTTTACTTTGAGCGTGGCTGAGCCTTCGAGTTTCTGAACTTTTCCGCCAGCAATGACTGCATGCAGCTCCAGGTAGAACTCAAGCGAAACATGAATAAGCCCCAGAATGGAAAGTTTGCCATTGATACGCAGGTAGGCAGAAAGGTCAGCCTGGTTTTGCGTGATGACTCTGCTGTCAGGCAGGGTTATTTGTACGTTTTTTGATTTGTAATAAATGCCGCCCATTACCGATACACTGCCTGAAGCCACTCCCACGTTGAGCGAAATGGCTGCTCCGAACTCAAAGGCCGCTTCGATGGATTCAAGTCCGTCGAGTCGGGTTACGAGTTTGATAAATCCGCCTCCGCCGAAACAGGAAATGGTGAGCATAAACGGATTTTCGCGGGTGCAGAAATAGAAACCGACGGTGAGCGGGTCGCCGGTGAAGGGCAAATTGATGTAAGCACCCAGCGAGACATTGGTAATCATGCAAATACCCAGTTCAAAATTCGGTAATGCCAGTGTATAACCGGCTTTAATTCCCGAAGCTGTGAGATCAAGGTACGGCCCGTTGCCATCGTCGGAAAAACCGCTGGACGGAATGATGCTGTTCAGGTTATTGATAAAATCCAGAGCACCCGAAAATTCCATGGGTACGTCGCCCATATCTACTTTCACACCGCTTTTGCCTGATGTGCCGGTTTCAAATCTCAACGATTTGAAATTCACAGCAATACAATCGGCCACTTCTACTCTGAAATTGTCGAACCGGGCAACGGAAGTGAGCTTGGGTGCTGCGCTGAGTTCAAACGGTTTTTCGAAATGTGTGTCGATTTGTAATGCTTTCTTCGGATCGGTAATTTTGACCGTAAGAATATCCGGGAAAATTTCTTTCTCACTTTTTCCCAAATCCGGCTGCCATTTGTATTGCACATGAAATGCATCCTCAGTCATATAAGTTTTTAAATTCGGGATTCGCGGAATGGAACTATTCATCAGATTCCGAAGTTTTGTCACTTCGCCGAGAATATTATTTTTGATAGTTGCAAGCTCCGCTTCCAGATCCTGGCGAATTTTGTTTATTTCATTTTGAAGCTGACTTTGCGTGTAGTTGATGTTGTTTACAGCCGCCTTTTCCAGCTCCAGTGCTTTGGCTTCAGCCAGTTTTATCGCATTTCTGAATTGTTCTATTTTCTGCTGAATGGCTTTTATCTGATTGATAAAATCGTCCATGGAGCCTGCAAGATTAGATGAATCCAGATCAAACAGCGAGAAAATATCAATCACACCGAAGATTTTGGCCGACATGATTTTATCCAGCGTTTCGAAAACTTTAGCTGCATTGAAAGCCATGTTCATAGCATCGTCAATAGCGCCTCCTACTGTACCGTGCAAGCGGCTCAATCCGGTTATTGCCATGTTTGGAGTCAGAAATCCGCCCGCCTTGTCGCTGCCGCCGGAGAAATCAAGCACGGCATTTTCTACCGAAGCAAATACATGACCGGGATTCGAATCGTCCACCAGGGAAATTTTCACCGCTTCGTCGTTTCCGGTGAGTTGATTGACAGCTTCCAGTTTCACCAGCGCATGCTGAATGGTAGGGCGGAAGCAGATTTCGCCAACACCGGGTGAAGGAAATGAAACCGCACCGAATTTAATTTCGCGGGTTTCGTACACAGTGTCGCCTTCAATGAGACTTTCGGCATACGAAATATTATCGCCGCTGAAAATAAGGTTGTTATAAATAGTTTTAACCAAATAATTTTCCACAACAGATAAGATTTTGCTTGTTTCCCTTGCTACAAGGTTTCCGACAAACGCTAGCGGAATTTTTTTCCGGTGTTCGGCTCCTTCTTTATCGGTAAAAATCACATCAAATTTAAATGGCTTGCCCGATGAATGAATGTAGAAGTTGTAACCGCCCAAACCTGCATTGATAGTGGTAGATTGAGGATTGTCTATATCGGGTGTGCTGGAGTTGATTATTTCTACTGCCTGAAACGGGAATTTCAGGAAATCGCCCTGCGGAATGGTGCGATCATACACCACTTCCTTTTGCAGCACCACAATGTACATGCGCTGTCGGTTTACAGCCGAACGGTTTTCTTTCATAAACTTTCGCTCGGTGATTTTCACCAGTGCCGCGCGGTGCCCGAAGGGGAATAAATACCCTTCTTTCACTATTTTCACAAAATGGTCGCGGCCTAACGTGGCGAAATGCTCCCACTCAATAATATCGAGGTAAGTGTCGGCAGTAGTCGGGACATCAAAAAATGCGTGCCAGTCCAGATAGGCTCCCAGCGGTGTGAGCATAAGCTTGTTGACGGGCACTGTAGCAGGCTGATAACCGGGAATATCAGTATAGTTGGAGGTAGTGTGAACCAATATATGCCGGTCGCTGGCATCAAGCGAAGCTCTGAACGGCAATGGATTATTCACGTCGGGAACTGATTTGTAATCTAAATTGGCATCGAAAGCCCAAAGTGCTCTTATTGTACGCAAATACGGCATTGCATCCGTAATTTTTCCGTCTTTGAGTCTTACACCCAGCTTTGTATGCCACAATTCGTAGATTTCGCCGGAATTTTGCTCCTGCAACCTCTGAAGAACGATGCGATGCTCAAATCCACCCGTTTGGTTGGGAGAAATGTACATCAGCGCAGGTGCTTCTATGCAGGTGCTATCCTCGGGAACCGGTCCGGGCTTGAGCATGACCTTTTGTGCCTGCTGCATGGTATTGCTCAGCAGCGAATCGGAAACTGACGCAGAAAAAACATTGTTGACGGTAGCTGCATCATATTGCTTAATTCTGTCGAGCCGCATTACGTTGGTCTGATTGAGTTTCAGACCGAAAGCGAGGTCTTGTTTTTGGTTTACAGCTACGGTTTTATTTTTACCTACTACCGAAACCCGTGAATATTTTGGATTTTTGATAATGCTTTCGCGGTCCAGCTTTTGCGGAACACGTACCCAGGCACGTGGATCCACACGCAGTTCGAATTTAGACCAATCGAGCAACTCATTGATATTCAGCGCGAATGATTCACTTCCTGCAGGATACTCGAACACCAGTCGGCTTCGGTAAGCCCTGAGATGTCTGACAGGTAAACTAACAACATCGGGAGCTTTTTTATCCGGATCGGGAATTTTATTTTCTTCAAAAAAAGCTTCCTCAAGCGTATGCTGAGTTTGTATTCGTATGATTACCAGACCTTTTGTCCCTTTTTTCTGAAGCGAAAGCGTATTTTTATTGCCTACAGTAGCGAGAATGAAATTTCGGAATTCAAACTCCAGTAAAAGCAAATCTTCCGGTCGCAATATCCTGAATTTTAACTCATTAAGCGTAAGCTGAATATCTTTCCCCACCGTAGAAATTTCGGGCAACTTTGCGTTTACTGTTTTTCTCTTGTTGGTAACGACGGGATCCTGCTTTTCGGGCTGAGTGGTTCTGTCGCCGCCCGGCGTCTGAACTTTTGGTTGTTCGGTTTGCTCTTTTTTCTTATCGTCCGGCTGAATGACTTTCAGAATGCCGGTTCTTTTTTCGAGAGTAGTGTTTTTTTGTATTACCGGCTGACTCTGAGTGCTTTTTTGGGTCTGCGTCTGCGTGGACGGATTGGTTGTGGTTTTATTAATTCTCAGCAGGTTGGTTCGTCTCACAGCCGTATCCTGCGCGTTTGTGGTGATGGCATTCACATCTTCGGGCAATGGCATGCTTTCGTCGTTGCAGCGGGCAAGTACAATGTTCACCGGTTTTTCGAGCACATCGGGCAGTGTCAGCGCATTGACTATCAATGGTTTGAAAGCAGTGAGTCGGGGTGCGTAGCGATACGAACGAATATCGGAAGCATAACCTACCGCTTCAAAATCGGGTAAGTTGTTGTCCGAGCCGATTTGGAAAGAGCCTATTTTGTTGTTGATCCACTGTCCGGGTGCCGACAAAGCTGCCAGATACACTTCTGGTTGAAGATTTTCGTTGTTTTCCGAGAAAAAAAACAGCTTATTGAATTTAAAATCGTGGCCTTTTTGAAATTTATGCCTGAAAGATAAAGTTTCACCCGTATGATTCACCCAAAGCGACTGATGGTGAATTCCGGTTTTATCATTCCACATCAGAAAATTCAAATCAGGGTTGGCTCCGGAATAATTCATGGAATAATCACCCGCAAAACGCAAATCAGACAAAAAGCGGCTCCAGGCAGTGAAACCGGGCAGTTTTACATTCAGCGAGCCTGCCGGAGCGGTTATGAATGATTTGAAAGTCTGACCTCTGCCGGTGAGTACCAGAGCCGATGTATGGTACTTTTTGCCCGCATACCGGAGCGTAACAGCTTCATCTCCTTCAAAATACATGTTCCAGCGTGTATCCATCGCAAAATCCACTTCGCCCTCCATGTGGATGTTACCCTGAGAATCTTCATTGCCGAGTTGCAGATTTGCATATATTCGCTGTTCTACCAGCTGCTGTTTATCCAGCCAGTCCAGAAAATTCACCTGCACATCGACTCCGAATTGCGGTATTTGCATTTTCATGCGCCAGCCGAAAAGACTTTCATAAATGCTGGCAGTTACATCAACCGATTGATGTGAACCATTGAGCATCAGGTTGTTCATTTTGATAAAATAAACATCCCTGATTTTCTCCACGCTCACTTTGGCACCGCGTGTAAAATGTGAAACAGGAAATTGCCAGGCAATGCGGGCATTTCTTTTTACGATAAAGCCATCGGCAGAGGAAATAATGTGGAAGGGCTCTCCCACCACCTTATCGATGGACTTCACCACAGGATTTATAGCCAGGGCGCTCAATCCGATATTTTTCAGAAACCTGCGTCTGTCGAGCGTTCTGTGCTGCTTCTCAGGTTGTGTGAATACGTTGAAACGTGATTCCCTGAGATTGAAATGTTTGAAATTCATAGGTTTTTGATTTTTTTACAGGAAGTGTTTTTTACTAAGCAATTGACCGGATGTATGTGAGTAGATAAAATGAGGCAAGACTTTTACCAGAGTGATTTCTTACTGACAGTATAGAATTATACCTTATCAGCTATCTGTTGGAAAATCTTTTTTGAGAGAGAAATCAATCAACAAGTGCGATGACTTGTAAAAATTGAGAACAATTTCAGGATATTTTTATCCTTCAGAAGTTCAGACCGTAGAGCTACGATCAGGGTTCACTTACTAATACTCAGCCATGAGAAAATGCTGAGTAAAAAAGAATATAATGTTACTAATCAATGTAAAAACATCGTGATGAAGTTTATTTTAAAACAAGAATATGATTAAGAAAATGTGAAATCAGAGCATAAACTGATCCTGACAAAAATATCATATAACTGCTTCATTTACATTGACAACCATCTTATATAATGTGAAAATTCTATTCGGGAAATTACCCGATATTTTCCGGTTCCTTTGTCGGAAATAAATGTTCCAAATATAGAATATTTCTTTTAAACTATTACATTTTTACAAAAAAATCTTACATTATTTTCTAAAACGCCCACATACCACGAAGATTTAAAAGCTTATTATATACAGGATTATTTGGGACAATCATACCCATTGAAATACCACGATCTTCTTCTCCGATTAATTTATTATCAACATAATATCCCATTATCGATAATTCGTTCCAGTGACTATTTTCGATTCTGGGTACACCAGTTTTTATATGGCCAATATACACCCCTAAATCGGTGTAAATCCTTCCAGTAACCGGCGGAGTCAACCCGGTTGCTCCGGTTATTTTTCCCTGATTGTCCACTGTTAAAGTTGCTGTAGCTGAACCACACGCTGAATTCAGAAATCCCGTAATGGTTCCTGAAAGCGCTCCCGGATTGGATACTCTGGACAAAATATAATCGCCCATAGTTGCTGTATTCTGTGAGGTAAGCTGCCCCGATAACTGAAATGATCCTTCATCCACATTGAGAATTCCGGAAAATGCACAGGTGGCATTCACAGAATAACTACCGGAAAATGTTCCAAAACCACCAAAATCAGAAATTGAGCCATTTCCATCGAATAGAATATATACCAAACTATCATTGTATGGCGAAAGTGGATTTTGATACAATAACCAAGGTCCGTTTAATGTAGCGTTTGAATACTGTGCATTGGCTGTTGTCATGGCAACATTGAACATAAAAATAAGTAATACTATCTTTTTCATACTGTTTTTTGTCAGAGTTTATCGTGCTGACACCGCACTATTTAATTTCATTACTTTTATTTTTTTTTAGCCTCAAACAATCAATTGGTTGCACTCAATTTTTCTGAATAAAAAAAGCTTCCTTTTACAAAAGTTGATTTGCAAAAGGAAGCAATAAGGACCGGCTTATATGTGAAACCTAATGTTGGAAAAAGGAAACCTGAAGGCGAAAATTCCGGCGGAATTTTTTGTTGCACACTCTTATAAAACAGCAATAATCGTCTGATTATTAGTATGTTTGCATCGACAATGCTGAAATGACACGCACTATGTAAGGAAATACTATGCATACCTTAATAAGATGGTGAAGCCATGCGTCAAGAATAAGTAAATTTCTGTAAATAATTATCAGAAAATGAAAATAATTTGTATAGAAAAATAACAATCGAAAAGCAGGATAAGTTCTTACTGTTCAAAAATATATCCGTTCCGAATATTTATTAGATATTATATAAATTAGAATGTTATGTAACTGTATTTCTGACAATTACGACCATGCCTGCGGCCCCGACAAGTCGGGATAAACAAGGCAGGCTCTCCCTAAATCTCCCGAAACAAGTTCGGGACATGCTCTCTCCCAAGGAGAGGGACTTAACCAAGTAAACAAAGTAAGTGAATCCTATAAAATGAGCTGACTTGTTACCTTTCTCCTTGGGAGAAAGGGTTAGGGATAGAGGTCGTATCAATAAAACGCATATAATCAACTAAGTTAAATAAACTCTATTATTTCCATCC
>CAZIRA010000040.1:0-19333 GCA_964541615.1 uncultured Paludibacter sp. | reverse complement strand
TTTTTGTGGAAATACAACAAAGAAGTCAGGATCCCTTCAATCTAAAAATTTTGAAAAATATAAAGAAATAAAAATCCGCTTAAAAAGAAATGGTAACTCAATGATTTTTTGTAGCTTTGCACTCCGAAAAGAGACCTCAGAAAAATGGAAAAAAAACAGATAAAAAGGGCGTTGATTTCGGTTTATCACAAGGATAAACTTGAATTAATTGTAGAAAAACTGCACGAACAGGGTGTAAGTTTTCTCTCTACAGGAGGCACTCAGTCGTTTATTGAGTCGCTGGGTATTCCGTGCGAAGCAGTGGAAGATCTTACTTCTTATCCATCCATTTTGGGCGGAAGGGTCAAGACACTGCATCCGAAAGTATTTGGTGGTATTTTGGCACGCCGTGAAGAGGATTCGGATTTGGCGCAGTTGGCAGAGTATGAGATTCCTGAAATTGATTTGGTGATTGTTGACCTGTACCCTTTTGAGGAAACTGTAGCCATAGGTGCCGACGAAGCCAATGTGATTGAAAAAATTGATATAGGCGGCATTTCGTTGATTCGTGCGGCTGCCAAAAATTTCAAAGATGTTGTGATTCTTGCATCAAAAGCTCAATACGCTCCATTTCTTGAGCTTATCAATCAAAACGGAGCCGAAACTACGCTTGAAGAACGCCGTTGGTTCGCCAAAGAGGCATTTGGAGTTTCTTCGCACTACGACTCTGCCATTTTCAACTATTTCGATGGAGAGAATGCAAGCGCTTTCCGCTACTCAGCTGACGTTTCAAAACCGCTTCGATACGGTGAAAATCCGCATCAGAAAGGATTTTTCTTCGGACAATTCAATGAAATGTTTGAACAGCTTCAGGGTAAAGAAATTTCGTACAACAACCTGCTCGACATTGATGCAGCAGTGAACCTGATCAACGACTTTGAAGATATCACTTTTGCCATTCTCAAGCACAACAACGCTTGCGGTCTGGCTTCCCGCCCTACGTTGAAAGAGGCATGGCAGGATGCACTGGCAGGTGATCCGGTATCAGCTTTTGGTGGAGTGCTCATAACCAATGCAGTGGTTGACAAAGCAACAGCAGATGAAATTAACAACCTGTTTTTCGAAGTAATCATTGCTCCGGATTATGACCTGGATGCGCTGGAAGTACTTTCGCACAAGAAAAACAGAATTATCCTGGTTCTCGAAAATAATAAAATTCCTGCAAAACAATTCCGTTCGGTACTCAACGGAGTCCTCATGCAGGATCGTGATACACACCTTGAAACAGAAGGTGAGCTAAAAACCGTTACCGAAAAAGCACCGACCGAAGAAGAACTGGACGACCTGCTTTTTGCCAACTTAGTGGTAAAACACTCAAAATCAAATGCCATTGTGCTTGCAAAAGGCAGACAGCTGATTGCCAGCGGAGTAGGTCAGACCTCCCGTGTGGACGCACTGAATCATGCCATCGAAAAAGCCCGTTCGTTCGGATTTGACCTGAACGGTGCAGTCATGGCATCTGATGCTTTCTTTCCATTCCCGGACTGTGTGGAAATAGCGGGCGAAGCCGGAATAACTGCTGTAATCCAGCCTGGAGGATCTATAAAAGACAGCGAAAGCATTGACATGTGCAACCAAAAAGGGATGAGCATGGTCACAACCGGAATCAGACATTTTAAGCATTAAATGAAGATTAGGTATTCCTAATGCTGACACAAAAAAATAAATCTACATTCAAAATTTACGACCAATCCAATCGTAAATTGTAAATATAAAAATCGTAAATATAAAAATATGGGACTTTTTTCATTCACTCAAGAAATAGCCATTGACTTAGGCACAGCCAACACCATCATCATTCAGGATGATAGAATCGTAGTAGACGAACCATCTGTAGTTGCACTGGACAAACGTACAGACAAACTTATTGCCGTAGGCGAAAAAGCACGCCAGATGCAGGGAAAAGAAAACGAAGGAATCCGTACCGTGCGTCCGCTCAGAGACGGTGTGATTGCTGATTTCTACGCAGCAGAATTGATGCTTCGTGGATTGATCAAAATGATTCCGCAACGCAACCGGCTGTTTGCACCAACGCTGAAAATGGTGGTTTGTATCCCTTCCGGAAGTACTGAAGTAGAAATTCGTGCTGTCCGCGACTCTTCCGAACATGCCGGTGGACGTGAAATATACATGGTTTACGAACCGATGGCTGCTGCTATAGGTATCGGAATTGACGTAGAAGCTCCAAACGGCTGTATGATTGTAGATATAGGTGGTGGGACTACTGAGATTGCCGTGATTTCTCTGGGTGGTATCGTTTCCAATAAATCCATCCGTATCGCCGGTGACGACCTTACTTCAGACATCATGGAGTACATGGGGCGCATGCACAATATCAAGGTAGGCGAGCGTACTGCTGAACAGATCAAAATTCATGTTGGAGCAGCTCTTACTGACCTGGAAGATGCTCCGGAAGACTTCATAGTACACGGGCCAAACCGTATGACTGCACTCCCTATGGAAGTTCCGGTTTCTTATCAGGAAATTGCACACTGTCTCGAAAAATCAGTCTCTAAAATAGAAGCAGCCGTATTGAGTGCCCTGGAGCAAACCCCGCCTGAATTGTATGCCGATATTGTGAGACAGGGAATTTACCTGGCAGGTGGAGGCGCATTGCTTCGCGGACTTGACAAACGATTGACCGATAAAATCAATATCCCATTCCACGTAGCTACTGATCCGCTTCATGCTGTGGCACGCGGTACAGGTATTGCACTCAAGAACGTTGATAAATATCCATTCTTAATTCGGTAATTTAGTTGATAAGTTAAATGGTTGAATAGTTGAATGGTTAAAGTGTTGAGTAGTTGAATAGTTGAATGGCAAAAATAATTAAATAGTTCAGAAGGTTAATTGTGAGTCAACCGCTTTACCACTTAACCATTATACTAATAAATAAGCAGCCACAAGCGTAGCGTTGAAAAATCTAATAAATTTTTTACTAAAATACAGTGTCGTATTTCTTTTCGTTTTCCTAGAAATTGTATCACTGGTGTTGATTTCCAATAATAAAGGGTATCAACGCAGCATACTACTCTCATCAACCAACCGGGTGACCGGGTGGATGTATGAGAAAAGCAGCAATTTTTTCGAATTTTTCAAGCTGAAAGATGCCAATGCCAACCTGGCTATGGAGAATACAGAACTTATGAATCGGGTTACGCACCTTGAAAACCAGCTTGCTTCGCTTACAGACAGTACCTATACTGTCGGATGGAAAAAAATGGGCGTACCACCTGAAAAAGAGTACGAATATATTCCTGCCCGTGTAATCCGCAATACTACCCACCTTGCTCAAAACTACCTGACGCTCAATAAGGGCTCAGACCAGGGAATCAAACCCGACATGGGGGTGATAAGTGATGCTGGCGTGGTGGGAATCGTCCAGACGGTTTCTTCCAGATTTTCCAAAGTGATTCCTGTCCTGAATCCGCAGGCAATTATCAGCACCAAATTCAAGAAGAATAACTATTACGGTCCGCTTGTGTGGGACGGTAGAGATTACCGCTACGCCAGGCTGGAAGATATTGCCCGACACGTAAAATTCAGTTTGGGTGATACGCTGATTACCAGCGGTTTGGTTAAATCTTTTCCCGAAGGGATACTGGTTGGAACCATCGATAATTACGACATCAGAGAGAGCGATGCCTACTATAATATCCAGGTAAAGCTGGGTGTCGATTTTCGTATGCTTACCCATGTGAAAGTGATCAATTACCTGAATTACGAAGAACAGGGCACGCTCGAACAAAGTGAGTACGGCACAGCCGGGCAGAATCAGAAGAAAGGAAAACCGGAATAAATCATGCAGTTAGTATTGGTAAATATCATCCGCTTCGTGCTGCTTATCCTGATTCAGGTGTTTTTGCTGGATAATATCCAGTTCCTGGGATACGTCACACCCATGATTTACATTCTGTTCATCCTTTCGCTTCCGGTACGTTTTCACCGGGGTGCATTGTTGATTCTTGCATTTGGCATGGGGCTGATTATCGATATGTTTAACAATACGATGGGACTTCATGCATTTGCTTCGGTACTCATGGCTTTTCTCCGGGCACCGGTCATCCGAATGTTTGTATCGATTGATGAAGGTGCCAATCCATCGCCGTCGTTCCGATCCATAGGTGTAAATTCCTACATCAAATATGTCATAGCCCTTGTTTTGGCACATCATTTCGTGCTGTTTTTGATGGAATCGTTCTCGTTTTTCAACCTTTCACTGTTGGTTCCGAAAATATTAATCAGCTCAGTTGTCACAATTTTGCTAATATTTGGTGTTCAGTCATTGAAGTCGAAGTGATATTTTGTAATTTTGATTTTCCGATTCGATTTTTTTTCATAACATTTTTTCAAAATAGATTTTTCTAATTTTTCCACCACCAATCAATGATCAACGATAAACTTCAACATAGAGGAACCGTTATTGCTATAATAATGGTCACGTTGGTGGTGATTTACATCCTGCGCCTCTTTTCACTCCAAATTCTGGACGATAAATACAAGAAAGGCGCTGCCAGCAATGCATTTCTCAACAAAACCATTTTCCCGCCGCGCGGACTTATTTACGACAGGAATGATTCGCTGCTCGTGTACAATAAGCCCGCTTATGATATTGCATTCATCAACCGTGAAATCCAAAACCTGGATACGCTTTCATTTTGCAACGACCTGAATATCACGAAAGAATATTTCGATGAAAGGATGAAAGAGGTGAAAAACAGGGAGAAAAATCCTTCCTACTCTTCGCTTACACCACAGGTTTTCATGACGCAGCTCGAAATTCAGGATGTGGCAACCATACAGCAGTCGATGTACAAATACAGCGGATTTTACATTCAGACCCGTACCCTGCGGGAATATCGGTTTGCTGCAGGCGGACACGTGCTGGGAAGCATTGGCGAAGTGACGCCCAGGATGATTGAGAATGACGAGTACTACGAGCCCGGCGACTACGCCGGACGTGATGGACTGGAAAATACGTACGAAGATGAGTTGCGTGGTGAAAAAGGGGTGGAAATTCTGCTTCGCGATGCCAGAGGGCGTATCAAAGGAAGGTACGAAAACGGAGCAAAAGACATTTCACCCAAAGCAGGTACGAACCTGAAAACAACTATTGACATTCAGCTTCAGATGCTGGGAGAGAAATTACTGACCGGAAAAGTGGGAAGTGTAGTGGCTATAGAACCAAAAACAGGAGAAATCCTCGCTATGGTTTCCAATCCTACATTTAATCCGGCTTTGTTGGTTGGAAGACAGCGCTCAAAAAATTACAACATGCTGCTCAATGATCCGATAAAACCGCTTTACAACCGGGCTACGCAGGCGACTTACTCTCCGGGATCAACCTTTAAATCTTTTCAGGCACTGGTAGCATTGGAACTCGGAGCCATACAGCCTCATACGCGTTTCCATTGTTCCGGTACAGGATCATCTCCGATACGATGCACTCACTCTCACGGATCGTCCATCAATTTGCTGAATGCTATCGAGCAAAGCTGTAATCCCTATTTCTGGCAGACATTCCGCTCTACCGTCGAGAAAAACGGATACGGCAATAAAAATACGAAGTTCAAAAAATCGTACGACGCCTGGCGTGATCAGATCATGAGTTTTGGATTCGGAAGTCGTTTTGAAGACACCGATATTTATCAGCAGAGTAGGGGAAATATCCCAAGCACCGCTTTTTATGATAAATATTTTGGAGAAACAGGTTGGCGCGCCCTGACGGTTCGCTCACTTTCCATTGGTCAGGGTGAAATCCTTGTAACACCTCTCCAGCTTGCCAATAGCGTTACAGCCATTGCCAACAGAGGGTATTACATTACGCCTCACCTGAACAAAGCCGATTCGATGCTTACCCACAGACACGAAACCAGTATCAACAAAGAATATTATGACATTGTGGATGAAGGAATGTGGCGCGTGAGTGAGTTTGGAACCGGTCGCCATTATAAAGTGCCGGGAATTGTATCTTGCGGTAAAACCGGAACGGTTCAGAACAACAAAGGGAAAGACCACGCATTTTATATTGGGTATGCACCGAGAGAAAACCCACAAATCGTGATTGCGGTAGTGGTAGAGAATGCTGGTTTCGGTTCTACGTGGGCAGCGCCGATTTCGAGTTTGTTGATGGAGCAGTATTTGACTAAAAAAATGACGCGTCCGGAAATGGTAGAAGAGTATTCACGAAGAGTTACAAATCCTAATGCCAAGAGATACTAGTATAAAATATTCGTTGGACTGGACGGTAGTCGGTATCTACCTGTTTCTGGTTGTATTCGGGTGGCTGAATATCTACGGCGCAAGCTACGATTTTGACCAATCAAGCATTTTTGATTTCAGCAACCGTGCCGGAAAGCAGTTTGTGTGGGTGATTACAGCCATTGGGCTTGCCGGAGTCATTCTCCTTCTCGACTCAAGGTTATACAGCTATTTTGCCTATGTTTTTTATGGACTGGTCATCTTGCTGCTGATTGCTACCATTTTTCTGGCAACCGACGTAAAAGGCTCCCGATCCTGGCTCGTTTTCGGCCCTGTCAGCTTTCAACCAGCTGAATTAGCCAAAACTGCGACTGCATTGGCATTAGCACGGTTTATGGGTTCCTACAATTTTCAGATAAAAACCTGGAAAGAACTTATTCCGTTAGGGATGTTTGTGTTTCTGCCAATGGTTTTGATTGTGATGCAGCGCGAAACGGGTAGTGCGCTGGTGTTCATGGCATTCTTGTTGATGTTTTACCGTGAAGGGATGAACGGAATAGTACTGCTCTTAGGAGTTCTGGCTGTTTTGTTGTTCGTTCTTTCCATCGGATTCAGCGAAGTTCCCATACAGGCTGACAGCGGTACGCTCGGCATGGTGCTGGCCATGCTTTTGGTGCTTGTTATTCAGTATATTTACGCATTTTTCTTCAACAATCACAGACGCGAAGCCACCTGGCTTCTTCTCGGAGTGGTGGGGATTTCAGCTATTTCGTTTGTGCTGAATATCTGGTTGCCGATTAATTACGATTACGTGGCAATTGGAATTGTGGCAGCTTCCTGTGTATATTGGTTTTTCATCTACAGGCTGAAACATTTCAAAAAATACCTGGCAGTAGTCTGGATTACTCTCGGTTCAATAATCTTCTGTTTCTCAGCCGATTATTTGTTCAATAATGTCCTGGAGCCTCACCAGCAGACACGTATCAAAGTACTTCTGAATATGGAAGAAGATCTTCGCGGTGCAGGATATAATGTGAATCAATCGAAAATAGCCATCGGTTCAGGCGGATTATTCGGAAAAGGCTATCTGAACGGCACGCAAACCAAGCTGAAATACGTACCTGAACAGGATACAGACTTTATTTTCTGTACAGTAGGCGAGGAGTGGGGATTTGTAGGGTCGACCATCGTTGTTTTGATTTACCTTTGGCTTTTATTGAAAATAATACGCATTGCCGAAAGGCAGAAAACTACTTTCAATCGTGTTTACGCCTATAGCGTAGCCAGTATTTTCTTTTTCCACCTGATGGTAAATATCGGGATGGTAATCGGCTTGATGCCTGTAATCGGAATTCCGCTGCCTTTTCTGAGTTACGGCGGATCGTCGCTGTGGAGCTTTACGCTGATGCTTTTCATCCTGCTGCGATTAGATGCGGCAAGGAAACAGTAAGAACAGCACGCTGATGACGCTGATAATTTTACTAAAACTGATAAATAAAACTGCGTAAATCAGCAAAAGACTAAGGTGGGTGCAAAATCTATAAAAAGAGAATTAGCTGTTACGTTCTGCATAGAAAAGTCCCTCTCTTGAGGAGAGGGATTTAGGGAGGGGCAGGATTAAATCCTACATATTTGCCACACTGATTCCTGTAATTTTTTTGTACAAATCCAGTGCATATACATCAGTCATTCCGGAAATGTAATCCAGAATAGCCTGAACTTTCCCATAAATAGTCGGGCTGTAAATTTCGTATTGCTCCGGAATACGGTTGAGCAACTGCCTGGAATAGCTTTTTTCAGGATGCATCACAGCATCTACAAAATACTCCATCAGTGTATAAATAATCCGGTAACCAGCCAATTCAATATCCAGGACTTCCTGCGATTTGTAGATTTTCTCCACTGCAACGCTCGAACAGTGCATGTAAGCATCGGCCGATTTTGAAGAAATATTCCTGATCAGCGAACCCTCAAAATTTCCCTCCATAATCGATGTCTCATTCTCGGTAAATGCACGGCTGCATTCTTCTACCAGTTGACCGATGACCGAAGAGCGCAGGTAGGCAATCTGCTCGTTGATATCTTTTACGATGGAGATGTTATCCTTGATTCTTTTTAATCTGTTCTCATCAAAAAACCGGAAATAAAGTTCTTTGGTGTCTTCTGTCGTAAGAATTCTGAGCTTGTGGGCATCTTCTATATCCATTACCTGGTAGCAGATATCATCGGCTGCTTCTACAAGATAAACCAGCGGATGACGAACATACCGGGTTGGATTTTTTTCATGACGAGAAATACCCATTTCAGCAGCAATTTTCTGGTAATCCGCTTTTTCAGATTCAAAAAACCCGAATTTTTGTTTTTTTGGATCGGCATGAATCGATGCATAAGGATATTTAATTATGGAGGCCAATGTGCTGTATGTTAGTACAAATCCGCCTGGTCGCCTGCCGTTGAACTGGTGAGTGAGCAACCGGAAAGCGTTGGCATTTCCATCAAAATGTGTAAAATCAGCCCATTCTCCGGCGCTGAGCTTTTCTTTCAAAGGATGACCTTCACCTTCCGAAAAGTAGGTTGCGATAGCCTCTTCACCCGAATGGCCGAATGGTGGATTGCCCAGATCGTGAGCCAGGCAGGCTGCAGACACAATAGCACCGATTTCGTCCAGGTAATTGATGTTTTCTTTTTTGTGAAATTCAGCCACATTCATCCCCAACGAACGCCCAACGCTTGCCACTTCAAGGCTGTGAGTCAGTCGATTGTGAACAAATACACTCCCCGGAAGCGGAAAAACCTGCGTTTTGTTCTGTAATCGGCGAAATGGCGCAGAGAAGATCAGCCGGTCGTAGTCTCGCTGAAATTGGTTGCGGTTGTCCCGCTCGCGGTCGTGAAAATTTTCCTGTCCGAGCCGGACAGGAGTGAGAAGCTGTTGCCAATTCATCATTTTTGTAAAATATCTAGATATTCGGGAGTCCTGTCAATCATTAATTTTACGTACGGGCAGGTTGGGATAACTTTGAGGTTGTTTTCACGAGCAAATTTCACCATCTCTTCCATCAAATATTTGCCCATTCCGAGCCCTTTCAATTCGCTGTTTATGCCTGTGTGATTTACGCTGATTACATCGTTTTCTTTGTAAATGAAATTCATTTCACCGGAAAGTTCGTCGTTCACATAAAGCGAAAATTCACCCCGATTTTCATTTTTAATTAGTTCTACCTTTATGTCCATATTTTTCATTTTGTAACAATTGGATAAAGATAATAGTTTTTATCAATACGAAGCATTATTGCAATACTTTTCTTTTCCGCCAAACCTGATACGAATTTACGGCATTCTGCCAGAGCACGTATGCGCCTGGACCCACGGATGCAAGCGGATTGAGGTAGATTTGCGACATCCAGATAGCCAGCACTGTGTTTTTCTGCCCCAAACCTTGTCCGCCAGCCACTGTGTCGTCATATTTTCTCCCGATTTTCCGTCCGAAATAAAACTGCAATGCACAGATGAAGAATGTAGCAATAGCGAGCAAAACTTCCGTCCAATAGCTTTCACTGCCCTGGATAGAGATAAAATTGACAGTTCTCGCCGTAACAATCATCAGGGCAATTGTCCAGATATAAAAAGAGAGGCTTGCATATTTTCCGATTTTTTCTGTGACTTTTGGCGTGAAAATGCGCAGGACAAACGCAATCAGCAACGGTACGAAAAGAAGCAAAACAACCTGTTTGGAAATGCTGAGAAATGATGCCCAGAAAGAAACTTGCTGATATTCGCCGATAAACGAGAAAAACAGCGGTGCACCAACAATAATCGTCATATTGCTCAGCAGACTGTAAGCCATCAGGCTCTCCACGCTGCCACCGAGCATGGCTGTAATTACCGGTGCAGAAGTGGCTGTGGGCGCCAGCACGCAGATCATGGCTCCCTGAGCAAGGATTTCATTGATCGGACGCAGAGCAAGATATACCGAAACGCTGCCAATTATCTGTATGGAAATAAGAATGTAATGCATCCGGGTAAGACGTATCTGCCTGAAATTCATCTTGCTGTAAGTGAAAAACAGCATAATGAAAATAAGATAAGGCGTAATGAATGCCAACTTGCTGAGCCATGGATATAAGACAATTCCAATGGTCATTGAAATCGGCATCATATAGGGTTTTAGAGCTTTGAACGTCATAGTAAAGGGTTAAAAAGTAGGGAAATTTTTTGAAGAAAATCTAGGTTATAATAATGGTCTGAAAACGACCGGTGAACTATCTTGTCAGTAAACTACCTTGGAATGGTGTATCCTTTCAGTTCTTTTCGAAGAATTTTTGCCTTTCCATCAGTTACTTTTTCCATCCATTCCCAGAATTTCGGGCTGTGGTTCATCTCTTTCGTATGGCAGAGTTCATGGAGTATGACATAATCCACTAAATGTTGAGGTAAAAGAAGCAGATAAAACGATAGATTGACGGTCTTTTTTCGATTGCAGCTTCCCCAGCGTGTTTTGGATGATTGGATTTTTACTTCCGAAAAGCTGAAATTAAATTTTTCTGCCAATTGCTTTGTTCTGTAGGGCAAAACTCTTTTGGCTTCTTTTCGGAGAAAATAGTTGATGCTGTTCCAAAAATAAAGCTGGGTTTGAGCATCTTCTTCTTGCAGTGAGTCAGGAAATTCAATCGTCAGAATGCCTGATTTCAACGATGAAAAAAGATCTTTTCTGTCGGTTTGTTTCAGATGAACATCAAATGTAAGCGTCTTTAATGGAGTTTGTGATGAGAGCTGTACACTCTTTTTTTTAGCCATTTTCTGCTTCGAAATCAGCTTTGCCCTCACGCTTTCCACAAAATTCATCCCGTCTTTTTCACTGAATCCTATTGGCAGCACCACTTCCAGGCAATCCGACAGAATTTTGATGCTCATCCTTCGGGAGCGCAGATTCTTCCTGAAAATAATCTCACCAAGTTCGCTATCTATGTATTTTCCTGAAATCAAGGATTTAATTTTCTGCAAAATTACAAAAAATTTAAATCTTAAAGGATAATATTTGTTTGAAAGAATTAACTTTGCCTTAGGGTTTGCTGATAAGCTATATAATTGTTTTACAAGACAGTATTCTGACTACACCCGGAGTTAGAAATACTGTCATTTATTTGTGTTTCCGGAACATGACAAATTGGATGCAACGCACTGAGTTGCTGATTGGAACAGAGGGTTTGGAACGGCTGAAACAGTCGTCGGTGCTCATCGTCGGACTGGGCGGTGTAGGAGGAATGGCTGCAGAAGCGATTTGCCGTGCAGGTGTGGGAAAGCTGACACTTATCGACCGCGACATAGTTACAGAAACGAATATAAATCGTCAATTGATAGCGCTCACTTCTACTGTCGGCATGTCTAAAGCTGAAGTGCTGGCTTCACGGCTCAGGGATATTAATCCGGCAGTAGTTCTCCATGTAATCACCGATTGGCTGGATGAAAAAAACATGGATCAGATTCTTAATGAAGGGAAATTTGATTATGTGGTGGATGCGATTGATACTTTGTCGCCGAAGGTTCATTTGTTGAAAAATTGCGTAGAAAAAGGGATAAAAGTGGTGTCGGCCATGGGAGCAGGCGCCAAAACAGATCCTGCAAAAGTGAAAATTGACGATATTTCTAAAACAACTTACTGTCCGCTGGCGAAAGCAGTGAGAACCCGATTACATAAATTAGGCGTTAAAAGAGGTGTAACCGTGGTTTTTTCCACCGAAGAAGCCTGCAAAGAAAGCGTAATTGAAACCGATGAAAAATACAAAAGATCAACTACGGGGACAATCTCCTACATGCCCGCTCTTTTCGGATTGATGCTGGCATCTGTGGTAGTCAGGGAATTAGCAGGTACAAACGCCTGAATAGAAAATTGAGAATCAAAATGAATATCGAAGATTTTCGTGATATTTGTTTGTCGGTTAAAGGTGCGACCGAGTGTTTCCCTTTCGATGAAACTATACTGGTTTTCAAAGTGATGGGCAAAATGTTTGCTTATACTGGCCTTAATCCAAAAGACGGACAGTTCAAAGTGAACATGAAATGCACTCCGGACAGATCCATCGAACTGAGAGAAATGTACGATGGTGTAAAACAGTGCGTTCACTCACGCTCTTTGCTGTGGAACGAGGTTTATCTCGACAGCGATCTGCCCGATGCACTGATAAAAAAACTGGTGGAACATTCGGTCAGCGAAGTGATCCTGAAGCTTCCCAAAAAGAAAAGGGAAGAGTATTTCAATCCAATTTAATATATTTTATTACTCGTAAATTAGTCAACAAAACTATGATAAAAGCTAAAAATATTCACAAATCCTTTGGTGAACTGGAAGTGCTGAAAGGGGTCGATTTATCCGTTGGAAAAGGAGAAATTGTTTCTGTTGTAGGACCGAGCGGTGCCGGGAAAACTACGCTATTGCAAATAATCGGTACGCTGGACAAACCTGATTTGGGTGAAATTATTGTGGATGATGTAGATGTGAGGAAATTGAGTGCCGACAAATTATCAATTTTTAGAAATAAGCATATCGGATTTATTTTCCAGTTTCACCAGCTACTTCCCGAATTTACCGCATTGGAAAATGTGATTATTCCTGCATTAATTGGTAAAACTGACACCAGAAAAGCAACTGAAAGAGCCAAAGAATTGCTTGATTACCTGCAGCTTTCTGACCGGTTGACACACAAGCCATCCGAACTTTCGGGCGGAGAAAAACAGCGTGTAGCTGTTGCCCGTGCGTTAATTAATAATCCTTCGCTGATTCTTGCCGATGAACCTTCAGGAAGTCTTGATTCTCAAAATAAGATAGAATTGCACAAACTGCTTTTTGACCTGCGCGATAAGTTCGGTTTAACAGAAGTGATTGTCACGCACGATAAGGAACTTGCCGGTCTTTGTGACAGGACAATTGAGATGAAAGACGGGAGGATTATTTAGTGTTTACAGAGAATTTATTAAGATAAATTTTTGACGACTTGCAAACGAATAATGCATAATATTTCAGTTTGAAAATTCACATAAATATACGTTTTTAGAATCACAATCCACATCAAAGAAATAGATCACAGGTAATGTGTCAATTTTCACAAATAAATGGTTTATTTCTGTCTTTTGTTTTAGATTAGTCCTATTATCTTTGTTGTCTATTCAGAAAAATAATTAATTAAATAATTTCCCGAAAACTATGAAAAAATACCCAAAAATTGGAATTAGACCCACAATTGATGGTCGTCAAGGCGGAGTGCGTGAAAGCTTAGAGGAAACTACGATGAATCTCGCCAAAGAAGTTGCCAGATTGATTTCTGAAAATCTGAGAAATCCCGATGGATCGCCAGTTGAGTGTGTAATTGCCGATTCTACCATCGGTCGGGTAGCAGAAACAGCTGCCTGTGCTGAAAAGTTTGAACGTGAAGGTGTAGGCTCCTCTATCACCGTAACTTCGTGCTGGTGCTACGGTGCTGAGACCATGGACATGCATCCGCACTATCCGAAAGCAGTGTGGGGATTCAACGGAACCGAGCGTCCTGGAGCAGTTTATCTGGCAGCAGTGCTTGCCGGTCATGCTCAGAAAGGTCTTCCTGCTTTCGGTATTTACGGTCACGATGTACAAGATTCCGGCGACATGAATATTCCGGATGATGTAAAAGAAAAACTTCTCCGTTTTGCTCGTGGAGCACAGTCTGTAGCCATTATGCGAGGTAAATCGTATCTTTCTATCGGCAGTGTGTCGATGGGAATTGCCGGATCTATCGTTGATCCTGATTTCTTCCAGGATTACCTGGGAATGCGCAACGAATCCATCGATTCCACAGAAATCCTCCGTCGTATCGAAGAAGAAATTTACGATAAAGAGGAATTTGCAAAAGCAATGGATTGGACCGAAAAATATTGCAAACCAAACGAAGGAACCGACTTCAATTCGCCAGCCAAGATTAAATCCCGCGAAGGCAAAGATGCTGATTGGGAATTTGTAGTGAAAATGACTCTCATCATCCGTGATTTGATGACAGGAAACCCTAAACTTCGGGAACTGGGCTTCAAAGAAGAAGCACTTGGTCACAACGCCATTGCATCCGGATTCCAGGGCCAGCGCCAGTGGACCGATTACAAGCCAAACGGAGACTTTTCTGAAGCAATTCTCAACAGCTCATTTGACTGGAACGGCATTCGTGAAGCGTTTGTAGTTGCTACTGAAAATGACGCTCTGAATGGCGTGGTGATGCTTTTTGGCCACCTGCTTACTCAAACTGCACAGATTTTCTCTGACGTTCGCACGTACTGGAGCCCTGAAGCGGTAAAACGCGTGACCGGAAAAGAACTTTCAGGAATGGCTAAAAACGGAATCATCCACCTGATTAATTCCGGATCAACTACTCTTGACGGTACAGGCCAGCAGACAAAAGACGGCAAACCGGTGATGAAGCCTTTCTGGGAAATCACTGAAGATGAAATGGAAAAATGCCTCGATGCTACGACTTGGTTTCCTGCCAACCGTGACTATTTCCGTGGCGGTGGTTATTCTTCCAATTTCTTGTCAAAAGGTGGAATGCCGGTGACCATGAGCCGCATGAATCTGGTGAAAGGGCTCGGACCTGTTCTGCAGATTGCTGAAGGCTGGACGGTTGATATTCAGGAAGATGTACACAAACTCCTGAATGAACGTACCGACAAAACCTGGCCTACCACTTGGTTTGTTCCACGCCTGGACGAAACTAAAATTCCATTCAAAGACGTATATTCTGTTATGAATTACTGGGGTGCCAACCACGGTGCAATCAGCTACGGTCACATCGGTCAGGACCTGATTACGCTTGCATCAATGCTTCGTATCCCTGTATCCATGCACAATGTGGAAGATGAAAAGATTTTCCGCCCTGCTGCCTGGAATGCTTTCGGAATGGACAAAGAAGGCGCTGACTACAGAGCCTGCGAAAATTTCGGACCAATTTACAAATAAAACCATTTCCGCTTTCCCTTCCACCTGGAAGGGAAAGTTCTTCTTATTTCCGGGTTTCCGAATGTACTTAAATTAATACCAATGCTAAAAAATATTCCTAAAATTCTCTCACCGCAATTAGTGAAAGTACTGATGGAAATGGGTCACGGTGACGAGATTGTAATCGCTGATGCCAATTTTCCAAGCAGTTCTGTTTCTTCGAATGTTATCCGTGCCGACGGACTTTCCGGTGTCGATTTGCTTGAAGCAATCTTGAAACTTTTCCCGCTTGATACCTATTCAGAAAATCAGGTTTTCCTGATGGAAGTAGTACCCGGCGATGATTATAAACCTGAAATTTGGGATGTTTACAAAGACATTCTTATTAAATCAGGGGAACCGTTTCAGATAGAAAATATCGAGCGGTTTGCATTTTACGAACGGGCAAAGACCAGTTATGCGGTGGTGGCAACAGGTGAAGAGGCTCTCTACGCCAACATCATTCTGAAAAAAGGAGTAGTAAGATAAACACACAAAACACTTAAATTTAATGGAAAAACATGCTCCTATCTCTAAACCAAAAGTGGTAGAGAAAAAATATATATTGCCTTTTATTCTCGTTACGAGCTTGTTTGCACTTTGGGGATTTGCAAACGATATTACCAATCCGATGGTTGCCGCATTCCAGACAATCATGGAAATTCCTGTAGCCAAAGCAGCACTGGTACAGTTTGCTTTTTACGGTGGATACGGTACTATGGCTATTCCTGCGGCACTTTTTATCCGGAAATATAGTTATAAAAAAGGAATTCTGCTGGGACTTTTGCTCTATGCGCTGGGTGCGTTGCTTTTCTGGCCTGCCGCACAGTTTGAGCAGTTCACGTTCTTTTTATTGTCGCTTTACATCCTCACTTTTGGTTTAGCATTTCTTGAAACTACCGCTAATCCTTACATTTTATCGATGGGAGACTCCGAGACTGCCACACGAAGACTGAATCTTGCTCAGTCCTTCAATCCGATGGGTTCGCTTCTGGGCATGTTTGTAGCATCCAACTATGTGCTCACTTCGCTCCATTCAGAAGCACGCGACGGTGCCGGAAATCTGATATTCAACACATTGAGTGTGGCTGAAAAGGCAGTTATCCGTACACACGATTTGGCTACTATCCGAAATCCTTACGTAACTCTCGGCTTAGTGGTGCTGCTGATGTTTGTGATTATTGCTGTTGCAAAAATGCCTAAAACTCAGCTTGAAGACAAATACAATGACAATGCACGTGATTCAGCCAGACGCCTTATCCGCATTCCAAAATACCGGGAAGGTGTTGTGGCTCAGCTATTCTACGTAGCAGCACAGATCATGTGCTGGACTTTTATCATCCAATATGCCGAAAATATCGGAATTCCGAAAGCTGTTGGGCAGCGTTATAATATTCTGGCAATGTCCATTTTCCTTTCCAGCCGGTTTATCAGTACATACCTGATGAAATACTTCAAATCGAGCCTTATGCTGACCGTTTTTGCTGCTGGAGCGATGCTGACTATGACAGGAACTATCTTCATTGGAGGAATGTTCGGTCTGTACTGCCTGATTGCAACGTCTGCATTCATGTCACTGATGTTCCCAACCATTTATGGAATTGCCCTTCACGGAATTGGAAATGATGCTACACTCGGCGCAGCTGGATTAGTGATGGCGATTGTAGGTGGAGCACTGATGCCGCCTCTGCAAGGAAGCATTATCGATCTTGGCACCGTGGCTTGGCTCCCAGCCGTGAACGCCTCGTTTATATTGCCGTTTATCTGCTTTGTGGTGATATTCTGGTACGGCCGAAGAGCGTATAAACGGAGCTATTAAAGATATTGATTTTTTGAAAATAGAGGCGCTTCAGAAGCGTCTCTGTTTTTTTTTTTTTTTGAAAAACAAAAATATTGGAAGGAAAATAAATTCAGAAAAAATTAAATTAACAAAAAATAAATGAGTTGTTTTATGATTTTTCTATATCTTTAACTTCAAATTTATTTCATTCAAATGACCAAACCAATCATCACTACGCCAAGTTTCGACATCTACAAACCCGATACTGCGTCTGAAATCCTGCTTCCGTATATCGGAACACTGCGGGCTGGATTTCCATCGCCCGCCGACGACTTCACAGGAGAACGGATCGACTTGAACAAGCTGGTAATCAATCATCCCGAGGCTACATACTTTGCCAAAGCAAAAGGCCTCTCCATGAATAAAGATTTCAATGAAGGCGATTTGTTGGTGATCGATGCGAGTTTGGAGTACAGAAACAACAACATTGCGATGATTTTCATTGACGGAGATTTCACGACAAAGCGGATCAAGAAAACAAAAAACAGCTGCTGTCTTGTTTCATCCAACAAAGAATTTCCAAACATTGAAATCACGGAAGACAGCAAGAATCTTATATTCGGAATAATCACCTGGAGTTTTAGAAAACACGTATAATGCCTCCTTTTGCGCACATAGACTGTAATAATTTCTACGCTTCCTGCGAACGGGTGTTCAACCCTGCACTCGCAGGAAGGCCTGTCATCATTTTGTCCAACAACGACGGATGCGCCATTGCACGCAGTAACGAAGCGAAAGCTCTCGGCATAAAGATGGGACAGCCGGCGTTCGAGATTAAAGATTTGATCGAGGAGAATGACGTGGCAGTTTTTTCGGCCAATTTTGAATTGTACGGAGACATGAGCAGCCGGGTGATGTCAATTCTCAGATCATTTTCACCACTTCAGGAAATATACAGCATCGATGAATGCTTCCTTGATTTGGAAGGAATAAATGCCGACATGAAAGCTTACGGGCTTGAAATGAAGAAGAAAGTTGAGAGATGGACGCATATCCCCGTCAGCATCGGCATTGGACCTACAAAATCTCTTGCTAAAACGGCTACCCGTGTAGCTAAGAAATTCCCATCTCAAACAAGCGGCGTGCACAATATTGACACAGAAGAAAAGAGAGTAAAAGCCTTGAAATGGCTCCCGGTGGAAGATGTCTGGGGAATCGGACGCCAGCATTCCAAACGGCTGTATGCATACAATGTCAAAACAGCCTATCAATTTACCAACCTTCCTGACGACTGGGTGAAATCACGCATGTCGGTCGTCGGCTTGAGGCTGAAGCACGACCTGATGGGCATTACCACGCTCCAGCTGGATGAGGTGAAGGATAAGAAAAACATTGCTACCACACGGACTTTCGACAACATGCTTGAAAATCTGCCGGACGTAAGGGAAAGGGTTTCTACGTTTGCCGTGAAGTGTTCGGAAAAACTGAGAAAACAAAAATCGTGTTGCAACGCCATTCAGGTTTTCATCACAACGAACTATTTCAGGGAAGACCTGCCACAGTACAGCAACGCTATAACCGTAAAACTGCCTTTTGCCACCAATTCAGCCATCGAATTGGCAAAATATGCAACTTCCGGCTTGGAAAAGATTTTCAAAAAAGGGTATAAATATAAAAAGGCAGGCGTGCTGGTGCTGGACTTTACGCCTGAAGACAATCAGCAATTGACCATATTTGAGAATAGAAATGTAAAGCACATCCCTTTGATGCAGGCTGTTGACAAACTGAACAATAGATACAGCAAGGATTTGATAAGGCTGGCAACACAGGCACCCGGACGGACATGGCGGATGAAACAGGAAAAACTTTCGCCACACTACACAACAGACATAAACGAAATCTTGACTGTAAACATCCAACTTGAGGATTAGTGAAAGATTTTTTGGTATAAAATCCAATACAAAGTCAATAATTAAACAAAAAATAATAAATTATTATGAACGAATTATCTGATTTTCAATTTCTCAAAGGATTTACTTTAGAAGGCTCTGTCCTGATCTCATGGAAAAAAGCTTCCGACGGTATGCGGGAGTTTGTCGGAATACGTATTGCCGAACCTGATGAAAGCATCAATGATCTGATGGATATAAATTCTTCTGAAAGAGAAGTGAAATACAACATTCTTGTACCTGTGCATAAACTGGAAATACTTTCAAAAGATGAAGCAATCACGCTGATTCAAGAAAATCTGCACAATAAAATTTGGAATTGGAAAGAGTCTTACGATTTTGCTGAAAGCATTAATGAACTCTTCAAATAAG
>CAZIRA010000039.1:6856-19579 GCA_964541615.1 uncultured Paludibacter sp. | reverse complement strand
GGGCTACCTTCGAATCACGAAGTGAAGCATTTATTTTTTCATTCATATGTAAATTTTATTTTATAAAATTAAGACACAAAACTACTTAAAAAATTTCAAAATTGAGGTAGTTTGTGAATAAAAAAGTGGATAAACAGTGTATTTCTGACTTGATTTAAAGCAAAATTCCAACTTTTAAAAAAAAGGCAGAAATATTTCTGCCTAATTACTTATTTTGAGGGTTGATTATCCTTGTTCTCTTTGAACCCATCGGGAACTTTTACAGGCATATTTCCTTTACCTTCACTCCTTTTAGTAGGAATATATCCACTTCCCGGCACATATACAGGCATGTTATCAGGTCCGACACGAGTTATATAAGGTCCGGTTTGTGGGGTTTTTTGCTGGTTGAAATTAGGATTTGGATACTTGTTCGATGGAGGAATAAAGTACCTTTTAATATTTGAAGAGTCAGCCGGATTTTTGAATCGAAATTTTCTGACATTACCTTTAAGAGATAAAGATTTGCTGCCAAGATTCAGTGAATCAATGTATTGATTTAATTGTTCCTGAAGTTTCAGCGAGTCTTTCAGAAAAGGAATAGATGGATTCCTGTCAGATTTTGATGGATTTGTGACTTTGTTATCGGTTTTTTCACTCTGACTGTAACCAAAAGTGAATACAGTAAATAGCAATGCCGTAAAAAAAATTATTCTTTTCATAAGAGTTAGGTTTTTTACAAAAATAATTGATTTTCATTTATAATTCAGTCATTTTTAAATATTTAACAATTCTATGAAAACTTGGAAAAAATATAGATTTTCTGTTTATCTTTGTGCTATTCAAATCTTAAAATTCGAATTCATGAAAAAGACATTTTATTTCTTAACAACTTTATTTTTAATGATTTTGGTGTTCAGTTGCACCAAAAAAAGTGATGATACCATGAATAAAAATGATTTCATTCAGCAAAAAACAGTGGATAACATCAGTAAAATTTTGCTCGATTCGTTGGGTGATGCGAAAAAAATCCGGATTGAAAAGGGAGTGAATCAGGTTGCTGATCTTTGGCAGGAAACGGATGGTTCGGAAGCTGATTTTGAAGTGTTTTGTAAAACCTTTTTTGTGGCTGATTCAACAGAATTGTATAAGCTGTACAGTCGATTGGAACGTAATTTCGAAGCCATCAGCGGTACATTGCACCAGGTGGATGTAAAGCTGAAAGAACCGGTACAGTTGACCGGAATTGAAGGTTCGCCGATTGATTTGCTTTTTGCCGGATACGACATTTCTGCACATGTGGATGAGGATATGTTTGACAACAAAATTGCCCTTATAACGGCGCTAAATTTCCCGTTTTATTCATTGGAAGATAAGACCACACTCGGTAAAGATTGGACTCGTAAACAGTGGGCTTTTGCCCGTATGGGCGACCGCTTTACCACCCGCGTGCCTGCATCAATAGTTCAAAATGCATCAAGAACTCTCACTGATGCAGATAATTACATTTCAAATTATAATATTTTCATGGGCAATCTTTTGAACGAACAAGGTAAAACTTTGTTCCCTGCCGATATGAAACTGATTACCCACTGGGGGTTGAGGGATGAGCTGAAATCCAACTATGCTGATGCTGAAAACGGCCTCGAAAAGCAGGAACTGATTTACAGCGTGATGAAAAGGATTATTGACCAATCTATTCCAAGTCAGGTGATTAACAGCGGTGACTACACATGGAATCCGGTTTCTAATAAAATTTTCCAGCATGGAAACGAAAGCACTGCAACACCCGAAGCTGATGTTCGCTATAAAACATTGCAAAGCAATTTTCACGTAATGCGTGATGTGGATGCATATTCGCCCCATTTTCCCAATGCGATATCACGGAATTTTGATCAAACTATGGAAATTCCTGTGGAAGATGTGAAGCAATTGTTCACAACATTGCTTTCTTCTCCGCAGGTAAAAGAAGTGGCAAATGTAATCAAAAGCCGATTGGGACGTGATTTGAGACCGTATGATATTTGGTACAACGGATTCAAAGCCCGCGGAACTATCGCCGAAGAAGAACTGACCAAAATCACCTCTGCAAAATATCCCACACCGATGGCTTTTGAGAAAGATTTGGGAAATATCCTGGTGAAACTGGGTTGGAAAGCCGATAAAGCCAGTGAAATTGCTTCGTTGGTACAGGTGGATCCGTCCACAGGTGCCGGACATGCCTGGGGTGCAGTAATGCGAGGCGACAAAGCCCGCCTGCGTACTCGAATTGGTGAAAAAGGAATGGATTATAAAGGTTACAACATCGCCGTGCATGAATACGGGCATAATGTGGAGCAGACAATTACGCTGAATGACGTGGACTACTGGATGCTGAACGGCGTGCCGAACAACGCATTTACTGAAGCCGTGGCGTTTATGTTCCAAAAACGTGACATGGAGTTGCTTGGTTTCAAAGATGCTAATCCTGATGCAGATGCATATCTGGCGCTGGATAATTTCTGGTCGAGCTACGAGATTATGGGTGTAGCGCTGGTGGATATAGCTGTTTGGGAATGGATGTACGCCAACCCGAATGCTACTCCGGCTCAACTGAAAGAGGCCGTTATCACCGAAGCCAAAAAAGTGTGGAATGAGTACTACGCCGGTATTCTGGGCGATAAAGACGAACCGATTCTGGGCATTTATTCGCACATGATTGACTATCCGCTGTATCTGTCTTATTACCCGATTGGGCACCTGATTTCCTTCCAGGTAGAACAAGCTATGAAAGGTAAAAATATGGCTGACGAAATGCAACGGATGTACACGCAAGGTCGCATCGTTCCGCAACTTTGGATGAAAAATGCAGTAGGCAAAGAAATATCAACGGAACCGTTGTTGAAAGCGGTAGATGAAGCATTGAAGAGCTTGAGGCAATTTCTTTGAGTACTGAGTCTCGAGTATTTAGTCCTTAATAGAAAGCTTTGTCAAAGTTTGAGACTATGACAAAGCTTTTTTAATTTGAGGAACTTCATATTAGAAAGGTATTGTCCTTCCTTCCTCACTACTCTGAAACGCCAGTTCAATCACCCGAATCACATTTCGTGCTTCTTCCGGTTTTACGGCAAGTTCAGCTTTTCCGAGAATAGCCTCGCGGAGGTTGATGAAATAATCGCGATAATCGCCGTTTTCGCTTTCTACTACACTATTGATTTTCAAACCGTTATATTCTGTCACCAATTTTCCCCAGATGCTTTCCGGTTCTTTTCCCCAATCGGGTGTGTTTGGAATCATCCCTTTATTCAGGTTTTCTTCCTGCACATCAAGTCCGTATTTTACAAACGAGCCTTTCGTGCCGTGAATCTGGAAGGTGGGGCCGGGAATATTAGCCAGCATGGATGACTTCAATGTGGCAGTATGAGTAGGGTAGTTGAGTTTTACGTCAAAGCAGTCATCGGCTTTTGCCCACGGACGCTGAGATTTGATATGTGCGGTAACGGCAGTCGGCAGGCCGAATAAATGGAGCGCCTGATCAATCAGATGCGAACCCAAATCATAGAAAATACCTGAACCGGGAAGCGAATTCTCACGCCAATAACCCACTGGGCGAGGTTCAGGCCGATAACGATCAAAATGAGTCTCAAAATCTACCACATCGCCAATAAGACCACTTGCAAGGATTTTCTTCACGGTTTTCGTGTCGCTTACAAAACGGCGGTTGTGATATGCGGTGAGGATTTTTCCTGCTTTTTTGCTGATTTCAATCAGTTCATCCGCCTCGGCAGAAGTGTTGGTAAAGGGTTTTTCAATCACCACATGCTTTCCGGCGAGCAACGATTCTTTTGCCTGACTGAAATGCACCGTGTTGGGTGAAGTGACGATTACCAGATCAATTTCGGGGTCATTGATAATGTCTTCCGGTCCCGAAACGACTTTGGTGTTTGGATAACGCTGATGAATCATTTTGATGCCTTCGGGGTTAGTTGTACTGATTTTGGTCAATTCAAATCCTTCCACCACATCAATAAACGGTGCATGGAAAACCCTTCCTGAAAGGCCGTAGCCGATAATGCCTGTTCTAATCATGGTATTTTTATTTACTATTTGGCGATATATAATTTACAATTTTCTACAAATATAGTTGAAAAAATGATATAAGAAAAGGACAAACGTTTGTCCATTTATATTAATTTCATCCAAATTTTTCAATCATCCAAAAACTTGGAAAGCGCACTAAAAAATTTATCAAATGCTTCAATATGAGGCATGTGTCCTATATTTTCTAATTCGACTAATTTAGAATTTTTGATTTGTCTGTGCGTTTTCTTTCCAAGTTCATTGTATAAACCCATTTTGGATTGATACTCTTTTGGTGCACGATCTTTTCCTATGGCGGTGCGGTCTCTTGTGCCGATGATTAATAAGGTAGGGACTTTTACATTTTTAAATTCATAAACTACCGGTTGTGTGATTATCATATCGCTTGTAAGCGCTGAATTCCATGCAATTATCGGATAATCTTCATGCAAAGTCCATCCTGCAAGCATTGTCAACCAGCGATCATATTCCGGTTTCCATTTATTGTCGTAATAGTAGGTCAACTGATATTTTTTATATGTTTCAATCGTGTTTTTTAATTCGGATTCAAAAGTTTTATTTATTGTCTGCCAGGTAGTTAGTGTGTTGTAATCTTCCAAACCGATAGGATTTTCCAGGATTAGTTTTTCTGTCATTTCAGGAAATAGCAGTGCAAATCTGGTAGCAAGCATTCCACCCATAGAATGTCCGAGAACAACAGTTTTTTTGACACCAAGCGTATCAAGAATTAGTTTTGTATTGGCGCTTAATTGATGAAAACTGTATTGATAATGAGCAGGTTTGGATGATTTGCCAAATCCTATCTGATCCGGCACAATGACGCGATATCCCTTCTTTGTCAACTCTCCGATTGTTTTTTCCCAATATGCGCCGTTGAAGTTTTTTCCATGTAGAAGAAGTATGTTTTTTCCGTTATAATTCTCAGGTTTTACATCCATATAAGCCATTGAGAGTAATTGTCCCTGCGATTTGAATGTAAACATGTGAACAGAATAGGGATAGGTTACGGTTGTCAGATGCTGATCAAGAGGCTCTACGTCACTTTGAGCAAAAATGAAACTACTTAAAAACAGAAAAAATGTTGCGGAAAAAATTGATTTCATACGAATATATTTTGTTTATAAATAAAAGTTGTATGGTACACGCCATCCATTTTCATTGTCAATGGTTAAAAATTTGTTTTGATGGCTGTTTCATAAAAATTTCTTTTTTGAGTTTTGAACTTATTTAAATAACAGACCATACTTATTTTTGTTTACATAAAAAAAGAGTATCAGTCAGACACTCTTTATTGAATCTTACTTGTGTAAATTATTAAATTTACTTCTTATCCAATTGTCCGAATACGCGTTTCAAAATAGCGGTCACACGTGCTTTCGGATCTTTACGGATTAAATTTTCTTCGTTGGCTACTTTCAGGAAAAGTGCATCCAGTGCTTTCTGTGTAACGTAAGTTTCCAGATTTACGTTGATTGGTTTCATATTCGCAACCATTCCAACCGGACTTTTAGCCACCTGATTATAGGCCGATGTCAGTGAATTCCAGGATTGATTGGTAGATAAATTTCCAAGCAATGGCTTGGCAAGTGAATTAGCCACTTTTGGAGCAAATGCATTGGTTAAATCAGTGTACGTTTTGCTCTTTAAGTAGTTTGTAGCAGCGTTCTCTCCTCCAAAAAGAATCCCTGTGGCATCCTGAATCGTCATGGAAGTAATCGCTTTCTTAAAAATCGGCGTGGCTTCTTTCACGGCATCTTCGGCAGAGCGGTTAAGTGATAAAATTGCTTTATTCACCAGTTCCTGACCACCGGGTATCAATTTTAGGTTGTCGATAATCGGCTTTGCTTCGGGCGGTAGCAATACTTTCACCAAAGCATCGTTCATAAATCCATCTTCAACGCCCAACAGATTTACAGCATTCACTATCCCCACATCCAAAGAGCTTTTCAAACCGGCTGAATTTTCAGCTTCAGAAACAGGCAGAGAGCTCGTTCCCAGCGCGCTGGCCACTTGTAGAAGTTCGTTGCAGGAAGTAAGCGTAAGGGCGATAATTCCTGCTAAAAGTAATTTTTTCATATGCTTATCTTTTAATAAATTTATTTTTTCTAATAATTTTGAATTGACAATTATAGTGCCGTTTTTCAACTGCCATATTACGAAATTTGAAAAAAAGGTCTTAAAAAATTTATCCAATTGAGTTAAAAATCGTATTTTTGTTCTATCAAGTTATAGTCGATGACTCAGGACGAAAAATACATGGCACGGTGTCTCTATCTTGCAAAGTTAGGGATTTATTCTGTTGCACCAAATCCGATGGTTGGAGCTGTCGTCGTGCATGAGGACCACATAATCGGCGAAGGATATCACAGGCGATACGGCGAAGCACACGCTGAGCCAAACGCAATTAGATCGGTTGAAAATCAGGAACTTCTACATGAATCAACTTTGTACGTCAATTTGGAGCCGTGTTCTCATTTTGGGAAAACCCCGCCTTGTGCCGATTTGATAATTTCAAAAAAAATCAAACGCGTGGTAATAGGCTGTCTGGATCCGAATCCAAAAGTGTCGGGCAGGGGAGTAGCACTCCTTCGAGAAGCTGGAATCGATGTCGTGGTGGGAGTTTTAGAAACTGAATCTAAGGAGTTGAATAAGCGTTTTATGTTCATGCAGGAGAAAAAAAGACCGTTTATTCTGCTTAAATGGGCACAAACTGCTGATGGTTTTATTGATAATTCAAGGAAAGATAGCTCATCCAAAGCGCTTCGGATCTCCAACGACGTAACCTGCCAGCTGACTCACAAGATGCGGGCTGAAAATATGGGAATTATGGTGGGCACGAAGACGGTTTTACTGGATAATCCGTCGCTGTCTGTCCGTTATTGGAACGGACGAAATCCAATTCGGATAGCCGTTGATCGGAATTGTGTCATTCCAGCAGATTCAGTGATAAAAAATGGTGAGATCAAGACTTTAATTTTCACAAATGAACATAAGGAAGCTTCTCAAAATCTGGAATATATCAAAATGGACGAGTCGATGGACAGCCTGCAATTTATTCTTAAAGAGTTGTCCGAACGAAATATTCATTCCGTTTTAGTGGAAGGAGGATCGGAACTTTTAAGCAGTTTTATCCGTTCAGGATTGTGGGATGAAGCAAATGTAGAAACTTCTAATCAAACTTTAGGTAACGGAGTGAAATCTCCTGTAATTCAAGAAGATTGTTTAGTAATTGATGAAGTGATTGAAAATCATATGTGGAGACATTATATTAAAAAATGACACTATTTTGATAAAAGAAAACGAATTTCCAAAACCTTAAAAATCTATCTCAACCAATATAAATCAATTCAGAATGCACGACGTAGTACGAATCATACTTTTTGTTTTTTACGGATACATCATTTTTTCCACCATTTCTGTGATTTTATTGGAAAACCGCAATCCAGTAAAGTCTATCTCATGGCTTGTAGTGTTGGTTTTCATTCCTTTTGTCGGATTGTTTCTGTACTTAATTTTCGGTCAGGATTTCCGGAAAAGAAAGATGATTTCGAGGAAAAGTATCCAGCGTATCACTATGCGGCCATGCGCAGCTATAGACATCAAAGAATTGGATAACAGTGGTATAGATGTAGATTTTTTGAAGTTGATACAGATGCTGAAAAGTAACAGCGAAGCTGATGCTTACACGCACAATAAAATTGATGTGTTTGCCGAAGGTGAGAATATTTTCGATTCAATTTTCGAGGCCATCCGCAATGCAAAAAATCACATTCACATCGAGTTTTTTATTTTTGAAGATGATAAAATATCCAATGAACTCCGCAAACTTTTAATTCAAAAAAGCAAAGAAGGAGTGCGTGTAAGGATGATTTATGATTATTTGGGAAGCTATAAACTCTCAAAAAACTACCTCCGTTCCCTTCGAACCGCCGGCGTGTATGCCAAGCCGTTTCTGCCGATGCGTCTACGTTTGCGCAGAAGTAAAATCAACTACCGTAACCACCGAAAACTGATTGTTATTGACGGAATTATTGGTTTTACGGGTGGAATTAACATCGCAGACCGCTATCTGTACGGCAGTGAGCTTGGAAAATGGCGCGATACAGTTGTGAGGATTGAAGGAGCAGGTGTTCACGGGATTCAGAAATTATTCCTTATTGACTGGTATTTCGTTGAAAGAAAGCTGATTACGGAAGAAAAATATTTCCCGGTACCGGTGAAATTCAATGAAAACATCATTCAAACTGTATCATCCGGGCCAGATACCGACTGGGAGGCGATTATGCAGGGAATCTGCAACGCTATCATGGCTGCCAATAATTACGTTTACATTCACACGCCGTACTTTATGCCGAATGAATTGGTGAACGGATGCATCCAAATGGCTGCGCTGAGCGGTACTGAAATCCGGCTTATGATTCCGGAAAAATCTGATGCGAAACTGTCTGATTTAAGTGCTTCAAGCTATCTGGGAGGCGTAATGGAGGCCGGTGTTCGGGTATTCAAATATCAAGGCGGAATGCTTCACAGCAAAGCGATCGTAATTGATGATTTTGTTTCCATCGTTGGCTCCGCCAATATTGACGAGCGGAGTTTTATCCACAATTTTGAGGTAAATGCGTTTATTTATGATGATAAAACGGCTTTACAGCTCAAAAAACTTTTCATGGACGATATTGAGCATTGTAAGGAATTGACGCTCGAAGAATGGAATAACCGCAAGCGCCGACAGAAAATGAAGGAATCATTCGCAAGATTATTCAGTCCGCTGATGTAGGCCTGGAGAGTAGGAGAGAGTAAACCTAACAGGTTCAACCACCTGTTAGGTTCAGAAATAACTATTTTTCAGCAACAAAATTGACAGCTTTCCCATCAATTTCCAAAATTCCACCTTGATCGTTTGTGGTCCATTTCAGGTTTTCACCCTCGTATTCACCACCATTTGCCCACGCGTAATTTTGCGTAAGTACTTTATCCTTAATGTCTTTGTAGCTTATAGTTACCGTAGGTGTTTCAGCTGTGGTGTCATAAAAAAGTGTCAAAATCTCGCCTTCAGCATCTTTCAAAGTTTCTCCAACAGAAACTCTTTTATCTTTATCCACATTGCTGAAAACAACCACACCATTTTTCAATAATTCGATCTCATTCTGCCATTCGGTATATTCGTAAGTGTCGTTTTTGTAATTTATTCCTGATGCCGAGGGCTGTTGTTTCAGCACAGCCGTGTCGCCTTCAAAAATTATGGTAACCAGTTCATTTGCTGTGTCAAACGTAGCTTCAAGTTGTTGACCTGTGGTGCTGGTAACAGTAGATTCAATCAATTCATCACTGCTTTCTTGTTTTGATTTTGAATTGCAAGACGTTGAAAATATGGCGATTGCTACAGCAGCAATCCATATAAAATGTTTTTTCATAATTAAATAAATTTTATAAAATAGTATAAATAAAACGGCTCACGAGTCTTTTTAGTGTTGCAAGTCTGTAATGGAAATAAAAACATTGTCAAAGGTTTTTTCTTTGACAATGTCAGTTAATTGTTAAACAAAATAAGTTATAAAAGACTCCAGGAAA
Source organism: uncultured Paludibacter sp. (assembly GCA_964541615.1). Classification (GTDB taxonomy): domain Bacteria; phylum Bacteroidota; class Bacteroidia; order Bacteroidales; family Paludibacteraceae; genus UPXZ01. The sequence goes on along the minus strand of CAZIRA010000039.1, from coordinate 9,949 downwards.
CCGTCAATCCAGCCATTACAATCGAAACCATGCTCATTAATTTAATCAAAATATTGAGCGATGGTCCGGAAGTGTCTTTGAAAGGATCGCCAACTGTATCACCTACCACGCATGCTTTGTGATTTTCAGATCCTTTTCCGCCGTGATTGCCTTCTTCCACGTATTTTTTCGCGTTATCCCAAGCTCCGCCTGCATTTGCCATAAATACAGCCAAAACAAATCCGGAACCTAATCCTCCAACCAGCAATCCCATGACTCCCGAAACTCCAAAAATCAAACCGGTAAGAATAGGAGCGGCGATAGCTAAAAGTGAAGGCAGCAGCATTTCCCGCTGAGCACCTTTTGTGGAAATTTCTACGCATCGAGCATAATCAGGTGTCTCTTCACCGGTCAAAATTCCTTTGATTTCACGGAATTGACGACGAACTTCGTTTACCATTTTCTGTGCAGCTCGTCCAACGGCGTTCATCGTGAGTCCGCAGAATAAAAATGCCATCATTGAGCCTATAAACACGCCTACAAGCACTTTAGGATTCATTAAATTGATTTCGTAGTAATTCATAAAATCTACGAATGATGCTCTTGTGGTGTCAATAATATCACCATTCGCAAGAGTCAAAGTCTTTTCTCCGATACGGACCAGACCGATTTTAATCTCTTCGATGTAGGAAGCTAAAAGCGCCAAAGCAGTGAGTGCAGCCGAACCGATTGCAAAACCTTTTCCTGTTGCTGCAGTCGTATTTCCAAGCGCATCAAGCGCGTCGGTACGTCTGCGTACTTCTGGATCCAGTCCGGCCATTTGCGCATTTCCACCTGCATTGTCAGCAATGGGACCGTAAGCATCGGTAGCCAGTGTGATTCCAAGTGTTGAAAGCATACCAACGGCTGAGATGCCGATTCCGTAAAGTCCTTTACTTAAATTTTCAGCTGTTACCATGTGTGCCACATCAAAACCAGTTGCACAGAGGAATGAGATGATGATTGCAACTGCTATGGTAAGAACGGGAATTGCGGTGGAAATCATTCCGGTGCCGATTCCGGCTATAATTACCGTTGCAGGGCCTGTGCCGGCGCTTTCAGCAATTTTCCGAGTCGGTTTGAATGAGTGGGAAGTGTAATATTCGGTGGACTGACCAATGATGATTCCTGCCGCCAAACCTGTAATTACTGAGAATGAAAGTCCTACCCAATTTGGAATTTGAAGCAAGTAGAGTATTAAAAAAGTAACAATCGCCGTTAAGAAAGCACTTACATTTACACCGCGGTTGAGCGCCTGCATCAGTTTTTTCATGTCGGCATGCTCGTCTGTCTTCACAAGGAAAATTCCCAAAATTGACAAAATTACTCCGGCAGCAGCAATCAGCATAGGTGCAAAAACGGCTTTCAATTGCAAATCCGGCTGCACAAGGTACGCAGAAGCTCCCAAAGCAGCAGTTGCCAAAATTGATCCACAATAACTTTCGTACAGGTCGGCGCCCATTCCGGCTACGTCACCTACGTTATCGCCCACGTTATCGGCAATGGTAGCAGGATTTCGGGGATCATCTTCCGGAATTCCAGCTTCCACTTTTCCAACCAGGTCAGCTCCAACATCGGCTGCTTTGGTGTAAATTCCACCACCTACACGTGCAAAAAGCGCCTGCGTAGATGCACCCATACCAAAGGTCAGCATAGTTGTAGTAATCACTATGAGTTTATGTCCGGGATCTGCATCGGGAATGAATTTATTGAGAATCAAAAACCAGAGTGCAATGTCAAGCAAAGCCAAACCTACAACCACCAAACCCATTACGGCACCTGAACGAAAAGCAATTTGAAGTCCGCTGTTGAGCGATTTTGAGGCAGCATGTGCTGTTCTTGCAGATGCATACGTGGCAGTTTTCATCCCAAAAAATCCAGCCAACCCTGAGAAAAATCCTCCTGTCAGAAAAGCAAAAGGAACCCAGGAATTTTGCAATCCGAAAAACGCCATAACGGAAAAAATAAGTGCTAACGCAATAAACACAGCCGTCACAACTTTATACTGCTGTTTTAAATAAGACATTGCGCCTTCACGCACGTAAAGCGCAATCTGCTTCATCGTAGGTGATCCCTCGCTTTGCGACATCATCGAACGGAAGAAATAGTACGCAAATGCAAGTGCCAAAATGGATGAAACCGGTACCAAAAAGAAGAATGAACTGTTTTCCATGTTGATTATTTTTAGATGATTAATATTTTGTAAAAAATTTTAGACATCGAAAGAAGGAATCTGTCATCCTAATTTTGCCATTATATCAAACTAAAATATTCCTTCAAAATTCCTAGCGAATAGTCTCCTGCATGTTTGTTGACGAAGCTCATCGCATTCGTATATGCCTGTTCGTCAGCACTATCTGAAATTACCCTTACGACCTGCAGCGGAATTTCATAATCGTGGCAAACCTGTGCAACTGCAGCACCTTCCATCTCCGCACAAACCACCGAAGGAAGGTTTTTTATCAATGCATATTTCATGTCATTGCTTGAAATAAACAAATCGCCGCTGGCAATGTCTCCAAGCATCATTTTTGGTTTTTTAATGTTGTTGTCGGCAAGCTTTTTGCGAAATCCCTTGTTGTTTTTTAAAAAATTATGAACTGCCTGGCTCATTTGATGCGTGTAGAAATCAGATATTTCGAAGGAGGTTTTTCCTGTCAGGGGAATCTCGAAACGCCTCATTAGGGGTCTTGCATCCATATCATGCTGAAATAGTCGCTGTGCAATAACTATATCTCCAACATTCAAATCCGGAGAAACACCACCTGCCACGCCTGTAAATATGATATTTTCCACTTTGAAATCAATAATCAACTGCGTAGCGGTAGTTGCAGCAGCAACTTTTCCCCACCTGGAAAAAACTGCAACAACCTCTTTCCCATATAATTTTCCAAAATAATAGAGCCGGCTGCCACGTTCCAAAATGTTTTTTTCTGTGATGGCCGCAATAACTTTATCCATTTCTTCGGGCATGGCGCCCATAAGTCCAATCATGAAATAGTAAAATGGTTAATTAGTATAATAGTAAAATAGAAATATAGTTAATTCAATATACTCAAATAAATAATTCTTCCT
>CAZIRA010000039.1:0-6756 GCA_964541615.1 uncultured Paludibacter sp. | reverse complement strand
AATAGTAAAATAGAAATATAGTTAATTCAATATACTCAAATAAATAATTCTTCCTAATTCCCCTTTAGGGGTTAGGGGTAAGTTTCTCCACTCTCTGTAAAAGCGTTGGATGTGAATAGTTTGCAAATACATATGCCGGATGTGGTGTTAGGTTTGACAATGCCTGAGAAGAAATTTTCTTCAAAGATGAAATTAATTCGTTACCTAATCCGTTTGTTTTCACAAAATTATCAGCCTGATATTCGAATTTCCTTGAAAGTACATTCATAAGCAGACCGAGTGCCGTAGAAACAGGTGAATACAAAATGCCAAATGCCAGTATATTCAAGTGAAAATTGGCTTCGGATCCACCCAATGCCTGCGCAAGTACATCACTTTTTAAGAAAATTCCCAATAAATAAAAAATCAACAGATTGTAAGGCAGCGAAATGGCCATGTTTTTCAGCGTATGTTTGTGTTTGTTGTGACCTGTTTCATGAGCCAGAACTGCCACAATTTCGTCTGTTTCGAGCTCTTTGATCAACGTGTCGTACAGTACGATGCGTTTTTTCTTACCCAATCCGGTGAAATAAGCATTCGATTTTGTAGAGCGTTTGGAGCCATCAATGACGTATATATTTTTCAAACTGAAATCGGCTTTTGAACTGAACTTTTCGATGGCATCGCGCAACTCACCAACTTCCAGCGGAGTCTGCTTGTTGAAAAGCGGTACAATCAGTTCTGAATAAAACATACTCATAAATAATCCGAAAGCCGACACACACGCCCATGAAATCAACCAGAAATAATCCGGATTCAACTGATATAACCACATAATCAGAGCCATCAATCCGCCTCCAATCAAAACAGTGAGCAGGTAGCCTTTCAACTTGTCAAGAACAAATGTTTTGGGTGTAGTTTTGTTGAAACCAAAGCGTTCTTCAATTACGAAAGTGTCATACAGCTCGAACGGAAGCGAAATTATATCATTGGCTAAAAATATAATTCCAAAGAAAATAAGTGAAATCAGAATCGGACTCATGCTCCAGGTGCTGACGATAGTATCAAGCCATCCAAATCCACCAAATCCATACATTAGTATAACTATCAGAAAACTGAAAGAACTTGTAATCATCCCGAAACGGGAATTAACATCGAGATATGCTTGTTGCTTTTTATATTTTTCTTCGTCGTAAACGCCAGAAAGAAGCGCAGGGATAGGTAGTTTTGATGATCGGTTGTTTAGAAATGAGAGAATTCGCCCAAGGATAAAGTCAACTGTTAATATTACAATGATGACGATAAAAACCGTTTGAACCATGTGATTATTGTTTTTTTGAGTTAACAATTACAAAGATATGTTTTTTAATAGAATAATAATATAATCTGACAAGAAATTTCGTAATAAGTATTAAATTTGTAAGCAAAATCAAAAGAAATCCAAGACCGCTTATGGCAATGTACCTGTGGACAATTGTGACGCTTTCAATCTCGATGATTCTGCCGGATTGGTGGTTCTTTCACAAAATGAAGAAGCACGATTTCTATCGATGGTTTCGCTGGCTGTCGCTCTTGCCTGTAGTACTTTTTATCATTACTTTCTTTTACATCCGCTATGGGCTCCGTTTTTCCGATAATTACCTACTTTCAGCGCGTATTTCCTGGATTTTCATCATCCTTTCGCTGATTTACACTCCGAAGGTTATCTATATTTTTTTCTATTACCTCAATAGGCTGTATAATCGAGTCTTTAATGTTCATACACGAGCTTTCCGGGTGATTGGATTTGGACTAGGGGTGTTTTTTGTTTCTGTAATTTCCTACGGATTGATCGTAACGCGTGATAATTTTTATGTGAAGCATCAGCTTGTTGAGGTCCATGATCTTCCTGTTGGTTTTAACGGGTATAAAATGGCCGTGATTGCCGATTTGCATCTTGGAAACTGGAACCAGAAATACAGCATCATGGACCATATAGTGAATCTTATCAACGAGCAGAATGTGGATGCAATCATTTTGGCCGGTGATTTAATCAATAACTACGAAACTGAAACTGTAGGGTGGGAGCCTTATTTCAAAAGGTTGAAGTCGAAATCTGGAAAGATGTATGCTGTGCTCGGCAATCATGATTATGGCGATTACACGCATTGGGATACGCCGGAAATGAAAAAACAGAACCTCGAAAAAACGAAACAAAACATACGGAATTTAGGATTTCGACTTTTGCTCAATGAACACGAAGATATTACAAATCAAGGTGATACAATAACCATGGTTGGCGTTGAAAACTTTGGTTCCGGACATTTTGATGATTACAGCGATTTGAAAAAAGCGCTTGAAAACACCAAAGGCAGTCGTAAAAAAATCCTTATTTCACACGATCCAAATCATTGGAAAGCTGAGATAACGGATAAAAAAACCGATATTTTCCTGACATTATCCGGTCATACGCATGCAGGCCAGTTCGGTTTTGTGAGGAAATGGGTGAAAGTTTCACCGGCATCGCTTATCTATCCACAGTGGGATGGGCTTTACAGACACAACGAGCAGTACATTTACGTAAACAGGGGGATAGGATTTGTAGGAATTCCGCTAAGGATTGGCGTGCCGCCTGAAATCACAATCATTGAATTAAGGAGAAAATAGACGCAAAAAAAAAATCCTACCCACTCATGGAGAGGATAGGATTTGTAAAATTGTTTAAGAATTTTAAGCAGGGTGGATTGCTTCTGAAGGACAAACATCAGCACAAGTACCACAATCTGTACAGATATCCGGATCAATTACATAGATATCACCTTCTGAAATTGCGTCTACAGGACACTCACTGATGCAAGTACCACAAGCAATACAATCTTCATTAATTACGTAAGCCATTTTTCTAAATAATTTTTTTGTTAGTACTAATTAGTTGTGCAAAAGTAAAACAAAATCTATTCCTAAAAAAGTTTTTACACCAAAATCAATACAAAAATCCTTATTTTTAAGTTAAATGTTCATATTAACCCATTTCTACTACTTCATTTGGCATTTCAATCATCATTTTTGAGTGTCACAAATTTGTTTTTCAACGAAACCTCCTTATTCATAGACTGTAGCATTGAATTTTGATTTAGTTTAAATAAAATCGCATAAAAAATTCATATTTTTAATTATTTTAGTAATTTTGCAAAGAATTTGGAACAAATATTTAATAATTGGCTTTAAAGTTTAATAACTAGTTGAATCACAGTCGTTTAATATTCATAAATAGTTTATAACAATTTAAATACAAGACAAAAAATGGACAATACATTTTTCAGCAGGTTTACTCCAAGAGAGCCTAAGTTTTTTCCACTATTAAAAGGAATCGTAACTATTATTAAATCTGCCTCCGAATTGATGTTAGAATTCGTAGAGAAAGGAAATGCTGAAAATGCAGCAGAATATTACAGAAAAATTAAAGAAGAAGAGAGAAAAGGAGACGCAATCTCCAACAAGATATTTGATGAACTGAATTCCACCTTTATCACCCCGTTTGACCGCGAAGATATCCACAATCTGGCATCAAAGCTGGATGATGTGACCGATTATATCAACAGCGCCGCAAAAAGAATCTACCTCTACAATCCAAAAGAAATTCCGGCAGAAGCAAAAGATCTTGTGCTTTTGATTATGGAAGCTGCCGTTCAGATTGAAAAAGCAGTTGACGAACTGGATGTATTAAAGAAAAGCAGAAAAAGAGTATCTGAATACTGCCACGAGCTACATGCTATCGAAAACAGAGCAGACGATGTTTACGAACATTTCTTAATCAACCTTTTTGAAAATCAGAAAGACGGCGTGGAACTTATCAAAGAAAAAGAGATTATGTACGAACTCGAAAAAGCAACTGACGTTGCCGAAGGAGTTGGTAAAATTATCAAAACGATCATCGTTAAGTACGCATAAGAGAGTTAATTTCTCATGTTTTTTTAATTATCTCTCTCTTAAAATACATATTAATATGACTTTATTGATAGTTATTATTGCGTTAGCTCTTATTTTTGACTTTATCAATGGATTTCACGATGCGGCAAACTCAATTGCCACCATTGTTTCAACCAAAGTGCTGACGCCTTTTCAAGCTGTACTCTGGGCTGCCATGTTCAATTTTGTTGCATTTTTCATTGCTAAATATTTGATCGGAGGCTTCGGAATTGCCGACACAGTATCCAAAACTGTAATTGCAGAATTCATCACACTTCCCATTATCTTTTCAGGTCTGATTGCTGCCATCACATGGAATCTTCTGACCTGGTGGCTTGGAATTCCATCATCATCGTCACACACGCTGATCGGTGGTTTTGCAGGTGCTGCCATTGCAAAATGGGCTAGTTTTACTGTGATAAAAATGAGTGTAATCGCTAAAATTGCTGCTTTTATTTTTCTGGCTCCGCTGGTTGGTATGCTTATGGCCATGCTCTTGACAACGCTTTTGCAATGGTCGGTGCGAAAAGCCAATCCTCACAAAGCCAATACCTGGTTTAAGCATTTTCAGCTGGTTTCATCGGCTTTGTTCAGCATCGGACATGGTCTGAACGATTCACAGAAAGTGATGGGTATTATTGCTGCAGCAATGATTGCCACGCACATCCAGCATCCTGAAATAGGTTATGGAATTGAATCCATCAACGATTTGCCTAACTGGGTTGCATTCTCGTGTTTTACAGCCATTTCACTTGGTACGATGTCCGGTGGATGGAAAATTGTAAAAACCATGGGAACCCGCATCACTAAAGTAACTCCGTTTGAAGGAGTGGTTGCAGAAACTGCCGGTGCAATGACATTGTATCTGACCGAATTCCTGAAAATTCCTGTAAGTACCACTCACACAATTACGGGTGCCATTATCGGAGTAGGATCAGTAAAACGCCTTTCAGCTGTACGCTGGGGCGTGACACGGCAGTTGCTGGTCGCCTGGATTCTGACAATTCCTGTAAGTGCACTAATCGCAGCGATAGTTTATTGGGCGTTGGGTCATCATTTGATTTCGTAAATACGAATTGAATATAAAAAATGAAAGAGGATGTCTCGAAATAGGACATCCTCTTTCATTTTGCCATAATAATAAGCAATAAATGCAGTATTTAGCAATATAACATTACTATATCTAACTTCGAAGCCGACTTTTACTTTCAAAAAGAAGGCAAAAATTCATTTTGAGACAGCCTCTTTATCTTTTTATTTTTTATGTTAATCGTTTTTATATATGATTTACAAAGAATTCATAATTCATCATTCTACATTCTCTCCACCAAACTTTCCATTGATTTTCTGATTTTTGGCTGATTGACCATATGGTCATCTTCCGCATTGCGGTAGCCAAGTGTGAGAAGTATTACGGCTTCTTCACTATCTGTGTCCAATCCGAGTAATTCGTTCAAAGCCTTAGGATTAAATCCTTCAATCGGAGTGCTGTCAATGCCGAGTTCGGCAGATGCAACCAAAGCAAAGCCAAGGGCAATATAAGTTTGTCGTATCATCCAGCTGAATTTATTAATAGCCGGATTTTCAATGACTTTGCGTATTTTTGTCCTATAAGCGTCAATATATTCGTTTGTGGCATTGCGTACACGTTTCAGTTCTCTTAAATATCCTTCCACATATTCTTCGTCGAGTTTCTTTTTTGCTTTGAAAATAAGCAGGTGCGAGGCTTGTTTTACCACGATTTGGGGACAGGATTTTTCAAATATTTCTTCTAAAAGTTCCTGATTGTCAGTTGCAATTACCTTAAAAGGTTGAAGTCCGTATGCTGTTGGTGTTAAACGGATTGCTTCGAGAATGGTGTTTAAATCTTCTTCAGAAATTTTCTCTCCGGTCATTCGTTTGGTGGCGTAACGCCAGTTCAGTTTATCTATAAACGCCCCTCTGTCCCCTGAAGTGGAAGTTTGCGGATGTGGTTGAATGTTGTTTTCTATTGTTTCTGTATTTTTTGTTTCCATAAATGCTATAACATAAAACTGCCGGTAATGTTTTTAGATGTACAAAAAAGTCCTCTTTTAGGTGGCCAGGTGGTAGTTTTTACTTGTCCAGTCTTTCCAACAATATTTCCACCGCTTTCTCCACATCGCCCGTTTCGTTCACAGCCTTGATAAAAGCACTTCCCACTATAGCTCCTGCCGAGTACTCGAAAACCATATCTTTGGTGGCTTTGTTGGATACGCCAAAGCCTATTAATCGGGGATTTTTCAGGTTCATTGAGTTTATACGGTTGAAATATTCGGTTTGTTTTTCAAACGAACTTTGCGTGCCGGTAACTGATGCCGACGAAACCATATAGATAAATCCGTTGGTGTTGCCGTCAATTTCGCGGATGCGTTCCTCGGATGTTTCGGGCGTGATTAGAAATATAAATTCCAAACCGTATTTATCTGCAATTGGTTTATATTCAGCCAGATAATCAGACATTGGAAGGTCAGGGATAATCATTCCGTCCACATCCACTCGTTTGCATTTGCGGCAGAAGTCCTCGAATCCGAATTGCATAATCGGATTTAAATATCCCATCATAATCAGCGGAATATCAACGCTTTTACGCACGTCAGTTAGTTGTGAGAATAGTGTTCGAATACTCATGCCGTTTTTCAGGGCTGTCTGACCGCTCTGCTGAATGACCACGCCGTCGGCCATCGGGTCTGAAAACGGAATGCCGATTTCTACCAAATCAACACCATTTTTTTGCAAAATTTCCAACGTTGGCACTGTGTCTTCCAGTTTCGGAAAACCCGCTGTAAAATAGACGGAAAGTATATTTTT
>CAZIRA010000038.1:17535-19939 GCA_964541615.1 uncultured Paludibacter sp. | reverse complement strand
TTTTTTTATGCTCGCACTTCTTTTTTGTTCCTGAAACTGTTTTTTTATGTGCCGGAACTATTATTGCCTGCTATAAATTTGTTTTATTAATAATTTCGAATTACTTTATCTGAACAACTCCCGCTTTTATCAAATCTTCTTTTTTAGAACTTGGACCTGCAAATATTTCAAATTTTCCACCATGGATTTCTACTTCACCCGAATTCTCATTCCACCACTCCAACTGGCTCCCGGACAATTCAAACTTAATTTTCTCAGTCTTTCCAGCTGTAATTTTCACACGTTTGAAATCTCGCAATGTCAGGATCGGTCCGTTGTCATCACCTGCTTTTTTCATGTAAATCTGTATAACTTCCTCGCCGTCCATTTTCCCTGTATTGGTTACCGAAACTGTCAATTTTAACGGTTGATTTTGTTTGATTTTCTTTTTGCTGATTTTTGCTTTACCATATTCGAAAGTGGTATAGCTGAGTCCGTATCCAAATGGGAAAAGTGGCGCATCATGCATGTAGCGGTAGGTTCTGCCTTTCATGTTATAGTTTTCAAAATCAGGTAGCTGGTTTATGTTTTTGTAAAAAGTGACAGGCAATCTTCCTGCAGGATTATAATCTCCAAAAACAACGTCTGCCACAGCTTTTCCGCCCGATTGTCCGGGATACCAGGCCTGTAAAATTGCTTCGCAATTCTGTACTTCAGGCTCCATAGCAATGGGCGAGCCGGAACAATTGATGAAAATGACTTTTTTACCCGCTTTGCGTAATGCTGCCATAAATTCACGCTGAACGGCCGGAAGCTCAATTTCAGTACGATCACCACCACGGAAACCCGGCAGATTCACTCCCATTTCTTCCCCTTCAAGCGATGGAGAAATACCTCCCACAAATAAAACTACATCAGCGTTTCCGATTTTTTTCAATGATTTTTGAATATCGATTTCTTCTTTCAGTCCAAAATCAAAATTCAGCTGCGCATCACCTCTTGTGTAGGCAAAATCTATCTGGATGTTGTAAGGTTTGTCGCCTTCCACTTTCATCATGTGAGTGGTCTTTCTGCCTCCGTGATTGGCTCTGACGCTTTTCACTTCTACTCCATCCACAAATAACTGAACAAATCCGTTTGCATAAAATTCGAAAACAACTTCACCCGATTTTTCAGGCGTGAAAACAGTATTGTAAGTGGCTGAAAAATTTGTCAGATTCACACCGGGAGCAAAAACTGTAGCTCCGGAAGCATTAAAAACAAACGGAGTAGTAATCTGACGCGTAGCTACCGGAGCACCTTCTTTTGAGTAATTATTCCAATATTTGGCAGTAAAACCTTTTCCGTTTTCTGATTCACACTGGCTAAAACCGCTGTTCATCAACGTACTTTCTACCCAGCTGCATCCCTGATCGTAAACCAATTTGTCACCAGCACCCAACGAAGCACGAATTCCTTCGAGAATCGTAATCGTTTTTCGCGGTGTCCCGTTGTAATTACCCCACTGCATAACTGAATCGTTGGCATTTGGTCCCATCACAGCCAAGTTCAAACCACCTCTTTTCAGTGGAAGAATATTGTTTTTGTTCAACAAAAGTGTCATGGATTGACGAGCCATATCCAGCGACAAAGCATCGTGAGCATCAGAAGCTACAACAGAATAAGGAATTTCAGCCCAGGGATTATTGGCATTGTTATCCATTTCACCCAGTTCAAAACGGGCTTTAAGCAATCTCCTAACCGAAACATCCAACTCTTTTTCACTGATATATCCGGCTTTCACGCTTTCCACCAAAGCACTGTAACTGGATCCGCAATCGAGGTCTGTCCCGCTCAAAACTCCTGCAGCAGAAGCAGTTGCTGCATCCGGGTGGGTTAAGTGAGCATTGGGTTTATAAAAGTCAGCAATTGCTCCACAGTCAGCCACTACGATTCCTTCAAAATTCCATTTGTTTCTTAAAATATCGACCAAAAGCCTGTTGCTTCCACAGCAAGGTTCTCCTTCAAACCGGTTGTAGGCACACATCACCTCTTTCACTTTTGCATCTTCTACCAAAGCCTTGAAAGCCGGCAGATACGTTTCGTGTAAATCACGTAGACTGATATTTTCGGCATTGTAGGAATGTCGGTTCCATTCCGGCCCTGAGTGCACAGCAAAGTGTTTTGCACAAGCATGAACCTTGTCATATCGGCCGTCTTTTTCACCCTGCAAACCTTTTACAGCAGCCACACCCATTTTTGAAGTGAGATAAGGGTCTTCACCGTATGTTTCAATACCTCTTCCCCAGCGAGGATCACGGAAAATATTAATGGTCGGCGTCCACATGGTCAATCCCTGGTAACGTCCGAATTCACCGTTGGCAGAATAGGCGCTGTGTTTGGCTCTTGCCTCATCCGAAACAGCATTGAATACATTAAAAACAGC
>CAZIRA010000038.1:0-17435 GCA_964541615.1 uncultured Paludibacter sp. | reverse complement strand
TTCGAATTATCATTCAATGGTTACAAAATCCACATCAGCATATCCTTTGCTTGAATTGATGTTTGGACTGATGCAAAAAACACCGACTTTTGCACCGACCCAAGTGCCTGGTTCGATTCGAAATTTTTCTCCCAAAGGTATAAAATTTTTCCCATCCATACTGTAACTGTAGGAGCAAGTTGCATCTTCGTGAATTTTCACACGAACCAAAGCGGAATTTTGAGAAATTTTCAGGCTTTTCAACTCAACAGGAAGATAATTCCGTTTTTCCTGACGTCCTTCATGCAATACAAGGTAGTTTCCGTCATTTCTTTTTTCAATGAAAAGGGTGGTGTAATAATTCCCAAAAATGGCAAGTCCGGCTCTATCACCCTGTAAATCCGCATTTAGTTCTATTTTAGCAGTTGCACTGAATGTGGGTGAAGATAATTTTTGAAGCAGAAGATTGCCTGCCGAAATTAAATTACCTTGCAACGTCGGGGAAGACGCAGCATACAATCGGATGTAACCTTTTCTGGCACTCAGAGAATACCATTTCTTTTGTGGTGCAGCATTCCACTGCCACTGCAGCCCTAATTTATTTGAATCAAAATTGTCAGAAGTTTGCGGAATCGTAACCGGATAAATCTTTCCAACATTTGGTTTTTTATAATTCATCACCGGCTCTCCTACTCCATTTCCATCAAAATCAGCCCCAACAACAGGCCATCCATTTTCCCAGACTACAGGTTGCAGGTGAACAACACGTCCGTAAATTCCTCTGGATTGAAAATGAAAGAACCACCATTCACCGGTTTGTGTTTCTACGAAAGAACCTTGATGCGGACCGTTAATGCCGGTTGTACCCATTTCCAGCACATTTTTTTCTTCGTAAGGTCCGTAAATATTTTTGGAACGGAAAACAGCCTGCCAACCTGTAGAAACACCTCCTGCCGGAGCCGAAAAATAGTAGTATCCATCCTGTTTTTCCATGAATTTGAACCCTTCGAGCGTCGGCTGTTTTTCCCAATCCTCATAAATAAGGACTCCGTTGTCAAGAAGTTTTTTACCATCTTCAGACATGCGGTGAAGAATTGCAGGTCCCGCTCCAACACGGCCTCTCAGGAGATATGCTTTTCCATCTTCGTCCCAAAACGGACACGGATCTTCCCAGTGCGACACATCCTGAACGTGCGTCAATTCCCATTTTTCGGCAGGATTGTTTGCTGATGCCATGAATAATCCATCTTGCGGCGTACAGAAGTAGACGTAATATTTTCCTTTGTGAAAACGAATGGAAGGTGCCCAGCTTCCCTGTCCGTGTTGTGGTTTCAGGTAGCGCTGCAGTGGAAGAGCGGAATAAACGTGGTTGATGATTTTCCAGTTGATCATGTCCTTCGAATGCAAAACAGGGATGCCCGGCATACAGGTAAAACTGGAAGCCACCATATAAAAATCATCACCAACGCGAATCACGTCAGGATCTGAATAATCGGCAAAAAGTACCGGATTTTTGTAGGTTCCATCACCGTTGTCGGCTTTCCAGAGCTGACTTTGCAAGGCACCTGAAAAACAAACAAACAGAATGCTGAAAATGTGTATTCTAAATTTAACTGACATTTTTGATGGAATCTTATAAGTATTAACGATAGATAAACAACGGAAATGGCACTACCGGATATGTTTAACCAGACTATTCAGATAAACTTCGAGGTATGTGTAACCTTTTTTATCCAGATCTGTTGATTTTTTCCCCGGATATTTTTTCTCCAACCAGCCATCCGGAATTCCATCGTTGTTGGAATCTGCAGGTGCAGGCAGTGATGCATACACAGGCCATCCTCCCACGTCATTTTGCGAGTCGATCAGTCCGTTTTTACTTCCTTTTGAACCACTAAAAGTAAAAGTGCCTGTTTCTGCATTATTCACATAACGTATGTCGTGAACATCTCTTGCCAGAGAAGCGCCAGCGTATCTGAGCACGCTTTTGAATGCTTTTTTAGCAGATTCAGTTTTTACAGGCTGGAATTCAAATTCTGTTTTGGAAATAATATCGTTTTTAGTCACATTCGGTGCATTGGTAGCGAAGTTTTCATTCATAACCACACCTTCTGTATTGTCTTTTGAAACTTGTTTATTGCCTTCAATCACATTTCCTTTCACATAAAAAACACCGTGAACACCAGCCGGCTGTCTGTTTTTTCCATCGTCTGCCCAGGGATCAAGAAATCTTGTTTTATACTTTGTTGCAGGGCCGGGTTTGTAGTAATTGTTTACAAAATTATAGGAACCACCTTCAGCTGCGTATGTGCTGTTTGAACCCCAATTGTAAATCACGTTGTTTCTGAAATCAATTCGTTCTAAATCGGGGCGGTCGCTGTAGCGACTTCCACAAAAACGTGGATTCCGGCTGTCATTATTAACGAATAAATTGTGGTGAAAGCTGGCATTTTTTCCACCCCAGATACCACCGTATCCATGCGCTCCTTTTTTGTGAACAGAATTTTTCATGCTTTCAGCAATCAGGCACCACTGCATGGTAAAATTTTCATTGTCATAAAAAGACGAACATTCATCCACGCTCCAGCTCATGCTGCAATGGTCAATAATCACATTTTTATTTCTGATTCCTGAGAATGCATCGCTTTGCTGTTCCGCCACATCTCCAAGCCGAAACCTCAAATACCTGATAATCACATTATCAGCACTTACTTTGGTTTCATAATCGCTGATGCAGATTCCATCGCCGGGAGCAGACTGTCCTGCAATTGTCACATCACCGTTGTTGATGAAAAGCGGTTCTTTCAGACGGATTTGTCCTGAAACCTTGAATAAAATGGTTCGTGGTCCTTGTTTGCGAATGGCCCAACGCAGTGTACCCTCCTCTTCAGAATCTTCCAGAGATGTTACGTAAAGCACTTTTCCACCGCGACCGCCCGTGGTGAATTTTCCTGAGCCTTCAGCACCCGGAAATGCCGGAGTCTGAGCCAATCCGACTAATGAGATAAAAGTAATAAAAAGGGATGTAATTAGAGTGCGCATAGTTGTTTATTTCATAATTTTTGAAGAAACCTGTGTGTTGTCAGCAAGCGTTGATTTCACGATATAAATACCTTTCGGCAAGATTGTTGAGTTGATTGTTGCATCAGAATGATTGATCACTCTTTCGATGACCACTTTTCCTGAAATATCATAAATGCTCACTTTTTGAACAATAGATTCGGAGTTGATACTGATAAAATTTCCGAAACTAACAAAGTTAGTTTTCACCAAATCTGAATTATAAAGAACATCCTTAATACCAGTAGGATCACTTGCTTCCAGATACTGATTATAAGTAATATCGGCTACAAGACTGTTTATGTAAACCTCAAGATAAGTATAACCTTCTTCATTTTCATCGTTGGATGTTTTTCCGGGATAATTTGTCTCAAGCCAGTTGTCCGGGATACCATCTGCATTGGAATCCTGAGGAGCCTGACCGCCATTATATACCGGCCAACCGCCTACGTCAGCTTGTGAATCAATGATTCCTTTATAACCTGTTTTTGAACCTGTATAAGTATATGTTCCATTCAACACCTCACCTGAAATACGTGCATCCACAGCATCTCTTACCAAAGAAGCTCCACCGTATGCCAGCACTTTCTCAAATGCTTTTTCGGCTGTGTGCTGAAGGATCTGAATGTTTTCAAAAGGAACATCCACCCTGCAAGCTACTCTATCAACACCCGAAGCATAAGTAACTCCGTTCCAGTTGTTGGAGG
Organism: uncultured Paludibacter sp.; assembly: GCA_964541615.1. Lineage (GTDB taxonomy): Bacteria > Bacteroidota > Bacteroidia > Bacteroidales > Paludibacteraceae > UPXZ01. The sequence continues at coordinate 13,689 of CAZIRA010000038.1, read as the reverse complement.
TTACGCTTGCATTGTTGTGGAAATAGTTTCCAGTAACATAAAACGTACCCCATCGGGGACCATAAAGTGAACTTGCATCGATATCCACATTTACAATCCGGCTTCGGCTGCCGCTTGAAGTCTGTGGTCCGGGTTTGTAGTAATTGGCAACGATGTTATATTTTCCGGCTGCTTCGCCTCCGTAGCCACTGTTAGAGCCCCAGTTGTAAATCACATTATTTCTAAAATCCAATCGCTCTTCATCCATCGGATTTGAATAACTCAGTCCTGACCGTTTCCAGCCATTGAATCGTGGATTTCGGCTGTTGTGATGTGCCAAAAGATTGTGGTGGAAAGAAACATTTTTTCCGCCCCAAAGTCCGCCGTAACCGTGATTTCCTTTGCCATGAAGCGAGCTGTTGAGCGATTCTGTAATAAAACACCACTGCATGGTGAAATTTGAATTGGAATAAAAAGAGGCTGCTTCGTCAATCGACCAGCTCACAGAACAGTGGTCCAGTATAATATTTTTTCTATATCTTCCCCAAATTGCATCAGGTTCATGAGTAGTAATTTCATCACCGAGCCGGAAACGCATGTAGCGAATAATTACATTGTCGGCATCCACCACCACTTCATAGTCTTTGATACAAATGCCGTCGCCGGGTGCTGTTTGTCCTGCGATAGTTACATTTCCCTTTGTAATATTTAACCGACTTTTAAGAGTAATGATACCGCCAACCCTGAATACGATAGTTCTTGCTTCCGACCGACCGATACACCAACGCAGTGATCCTTCACGTGTTGCTGTATTGCCGGTGTTTGTGTCTTCGAGGGTGTTTACGAAATAGACTGTTCCTCCTCTGCCACCGGTCACGTATTTTCCACCGCCTTCAGCACCCGGGAATGCAGGAGTCTGCGCGTTTGAGAAAAAAGGAGTAAAAAAGATTAAGAAAATCGTTGCGAAAAAACTAATTACATTCTTCATAATTGTGTTTATGTTAAAAAAAAATCATCTATTCAATAAAATACTCAACCAAATAAATGGTGAAACTGCTTTGGGATCGTTGTCCCGGACTGGTTCTGAAATATAATACTTGAAACTGCCGTCTCTGTAGTTTTTTTCTCCTCCAAGGCCTGAAACAGCACAACAGCTTGTGATTGAAACTGTTCCGTCTTCATTTTCCTTGTAAAATTGTTTCAAAAACTGGTCGTAGGCTAATTCGCCTTTTTTCAAAAATTCTTTTGGTAAATATCCTTTCTGTGCGCCTTTAACCCAGGTATAAATAAACATCACTGAGCCCGTCGATTCCAGGTAATTTCCTTCTTTTCCTCCTTTATCGGTTACCTGATACCACATGCCGGATACAGGATCACGGAATTTCTCAACCGAAGTGGAGATATTGTTCAAAATTGTAATAATGTCGTTTCTTTTTGGATGATCTGCCGGAATAAAATCAAGTGCATCCACGAGTGCCATCATGTACCACCCAATGCTTCGCGACCAGAAGTTAGGTGATTTTCCGGTCACAGGATCTGCCCAGCGCTGCTGGCGGCTTTCGTCCCATCCATGATACAAAAGTCCTGTTTTTTCATCCAATAAATCTTCGTAAGCAGTAGTGAGTTGGAGCGCCACTTCATCGAACAGCGCCGGTACATTGAATGTGGCTCCGTATTCAGCCAGAAAGGGGCCGGCCATATACAATCCATCAAGCCAAACCTGATTCGGATAGATTTTCTTGTGCCAAAAACCTCCGTTTGAGATGCGTGGATGGGTATCCATCTGACTTTTCAGGAGGTCCATTGCCTGGCGGTATTTTTCATCCTTTGTTTCGGCATAAATCGGGAATAATAGTTTACCGGAATTGAGGCGGTCGATGTTGTATTCTTCCAGCTTATAGCTTTTGATTGTTCCATCGGGGTTGATTACCGTATCTGCATAGCTCAGCGCATAGTTGTAATACTTTTTGTCTCCGGTTTTCCGATAGACATCGTAAATGGCCTCCAGCTCAAGTCCGTGGCAGTAGTTCCATTTCAATGTTTTAGAAAAATCGACCATCCAGCTTTGCGGATTTCGAATCATTTCAGAATCGGCCATGCGGACAAACATTTTTTTCTCTACACAACCGCTTAATGTTATCAGGCCTGCAATGAATACTGAAAATATTACTATCTTTCTCATATCAGTTAATTAAAAACAATACTACTGTTTTTGTTTTTATTAATGAAACTCTGCCAACGAATTTCTTCGTTTGGCAGAGTGTTTCATTTTCAAAATTTGTGAAATTTATATTTAATTGTCTTTTTGTCAATTAGTTTATTATCCGGATGAATCAATATCCTTCGTTTTGTTTGAATTCATCCTTGTTGGTAACGGCGTCTATCTGTACCTGCGGAATCGGACGATAATAATGTTTTGTGGCAATATTTGTTTTTGCCTGTGCATTGCGTGTTTTTACATAATCCACCAGTTTTTTCGTACGTTTGAGGTCAAACCAGCGTTGCATCTCGCCGCACAGTTCTATAGCGCGTTCTTCCAATATGGTATCAATGGTTACAGTACCGTTTCTTTTGTTGTTTTTACCGGCAATGGCGCGCACATCACGCAGTTGATTAATGGTTGCTAAGGCATCTCCACTTGTAAATAGTTCGCATTCAGCTTTTATCAGATACATTTCGGCCAAACGAATGACAATAGCATCGCGATACGAAATATCGTGTGTAGGGTAGTTAGCGTCGAATCTGTTATCGAGGAATTTTTTGATTCCGGGATATGATTTAAATCCGCCGATATTGCTGGCATAACGGTTGTCACCATATACATCCGATACAGCTTTGTTAGCTTCGGTAGGAAGAGCTGTTGATGGGTCTCCATTGGTAAATACCGGTATATCGCCATTGTACATGAATTGTATCCGATAGCGGTTTTTAGCCCAGGCCTGTTTGGCTATACCTTCAGGTGAACTGCCATTGAGCGGACAATAGTAAATGGCCGTATCTTTCATCAACGGATATTTGGTGGAGCTTCCTGCCAAACCGGCCGGTATGGTGTAAGCGGTGAGCAGTGTAGCATCGGGGCGCTGGTCGGTTGCACGGTTTTTTTCCATCAGATCCCACAGGTAAAGCGATGGCAGGTAGCGTGTAAATCCACGTCCGTAAGGAGAATAATGATCAGCAACATATACTTTTTCCTTAGTTTTTGTATTTGTAACGTAATAGGAGGATTCGGCCAGAGGACGAACAAAGACTTCCTTGCCATTCCCGCCAAGATCTGTGGCGCCGTTGTTCCACATACTTACAAACATAAGCAGCATGGCATTGCCTCCACGTGAGTAACCGGTGCGGGTAATCAGTGAGTTGTAATCGAGCGGGTCTCCACTGGCATCGGTGCGGTAGCGTTTTGGTATGCAGTTTACATTGGTTTTCAAATCGCCGGAATAGGTGATGCCAAAAATCGATTCTTTGTTTTTGCCTGCATCTTCGTTCAACATATCCCAGGTGTCGGCATAGTTAGCATAGAAACTTGCTATTCCGCTGCCGATTACTGCTTCAGCTTCCGTTTTGGCGAGAGCATAAGATGCAGTTTTACCCAGCCACGATGCTTCGTAAAGCAAAACACGGGCTTTCAGAGCACGTGCTGCCCAGTAGTTGGCTCTGCCTTCATCTTTCTTTTTGTAGTTGGCAGCTTCAAATTTTGCAATCGAATTATCCAGATCTTCCAGTATTTTGGTATAAACATCGGCTTCCTTCATACGAACCGGTGTGGTGGAAAATACGGTAACCGGAGCATCGTTGTAAGGAATATCGCCCCAGATATTCACCATGTGGAAATAATAAAATGCCCGCATGAAATAGGCTTCGCCCAAATAAATGTTCCGGTCGGTTTCGTTTATCACGTTGTTTTTCGGAACATATAAAAGCGCGTTATTACATACATCGACGGCACTGTAAAACAATTCCCAGTATTCATCCAGGCAGGCATTGTCGTTAACTCCCGGCATGGTGAGTGAAGTGATGCTGTACGAATTCAGCGATTTTTGTTTGTTATCGAATCCATAATAGAACAGGTCGGAGCCCATTTCGGCCAAGCCTAACGAAGGTTCTTTACCGTACCATCCACGGGCAAAACTGTAGCACGAACCTACAAGTCCTTTAATACCCGATGAGGTGGAATATGTCAAATCGGCAGTCATCCCTACTTTATTTTCTTCTTCCAAAAAATCGGAACAGGAGAACAGGATGAATATACTGCAAAATGCAGCAATGAATATTTTTATTTTGTTTTTCATACGAATTATTATTAATAAAATTTGACCTGGGAAATTATTAGAATTCAAGATTTAATCCGACTACTGCCTGTTTGGCAAGCGGGAATGAAATAGAGCCTCCGCGTTCGGAGTCGTAATTGGGTATTGCGCTGAAAGTAAAGTAGTTTTTAAGTGAACCAAATACTCTTAGTTTGCTGATATGAATGTTGTTCAATATTGATGTCGGTACGCTGTATGACAAAGTAATGTCTTTAATTTTGAAGAAATCAGCTTTTTCGTATCGGAGCGAAGTGCCGTAAGATGAATACACTGCCGAAGCGGCACCCGGGCTCGGGAATTTAGCTCCTGTATTGGCAGGTGTCCAGTAGTCCAGGTCGCCCCAGTTAGCTGTTTCATAGTTCATCTGGTTGTTCATATCATAAGCGATGTAGCCACCTAAACGTGCATAGAGCAGGAATGAGAGTGCGATGTTTTTAAATTCTATCGTATTATTCATACCCAGAATATGTTTTGCAGTGCGGTCAAATACTTTTTTGTCATCGCCATCAATTATTCCATCATCGTTGACATCAACAATCTTCATGGTTCCGGGATTACCGTAACCTGCAGGCGCTCCGTTGGCAACGTAATTCAACGTTTCGCCCGGATGACGGCCTTCCCAGTCTGTTTTGAACTGTGCAAATTCGTTTACTCCCCAAATTCCGTTTGTTTCGAAATCATAGAAAATCTTCACGGGTTTGCCTACGATAAGCCATTCCTGACCGCTCACCTGATATTTGTCAATACCTGAGGTAAGGCCTACAATTTCGTCTTTTCCTGTGGAATATGACCAGTTGATGTCGTAAGAGAAATCTTTGGTTTTTGCCACAAGAGTATTCAGCGCAATTTCAAGTCCCTGACCTTTTGTTTCGCCTACGTTGGAAAGAACGGTAGTGAATACCTGAGAAGGCGGCGCAGTTCTGAGGAAAAGTAAATCGTAAGTGTGTGAGGTGTAATAATCGATGCTTCCAGAAATACGATTATCAAAAAATCCGAAATCGATACCGTAGTTAAGCGCCTGAGTGGTTTCCCATTTCAGTTCAGGATTTCCCATCTGGCTTGGAATACGTCCTGCAATATCTTTTGCTCCCATATAATAAAAAACATCGTATCCGCTTAGCTGTGATAAGGTTTGATAAGGCTCGATGGCTGCATTACCCGAAATACCCCAGGAAGCACGCAGTTTCAGATTCGAAAGCCAGCCTTCGGTACCTGCCATAAATGCTTCATCGCTTACACGCCATGCACCCGAAAGCGATGGGAAATAACCCCATTTGTTGCCGGTTGCCAACGGCGAAGTTCCATCAGCACGAACCGAGGCTGTGAGCAGGTATTTACCATCGTAACTGTAGTTGATACGTCCGAAGTACGAAAGCATAGAGCTTTGTGTAAATCCTGTTGTTACAACAGGTGTGCTTATCTTTTTAACATCGTAAAACGAACTTAAATAATAATGTTCTTTTCCGGCATCGCCTTCAGATTTGGATAACTCATATACATTCTTGTACATACTATGTCCCAACAAGGCTGAAATACTGTTTTTACCAATTATTGTGTTGTAATTCAGCAAATTTTCCCAAGTATATTTGGTGTTTTTATCGTATGTCAACGAGATATAACTTGTGCTGGGTGACTGATAGCGCGCTACACTTTCGAAGTCCTGGTAAGTTCCGTCGCGGCGGTTCGAACGGTCAACAGCCAGCATAGTTTTCAGGCTTAAACCTTTCAGGAATGTAATTTCAGCATACGTATTGCCAAAGAAGCGTGTTGATTCAATGTTGTGTTCAAAATTACCATCAATCTCGTCGAGCAATGGGTTACAGTGTGCTGCATATCGTGCGTTTGGAGTTGCCAGCAGCGTACCGTCGTTGTTGTACGGACGGGTAATAGAAGTCATTTTCATGGCTTGTCCAAACACGCTGCTGTTGCGCGAGTCGTGATCGCGATATGTGAAAAGCATGTTTGTACCTACTTTCAGGAGGTTGCTGACTTTGTGATCAAGAGTTAGTTTTCCGTTATAACGGTCGAGTTGGTCATTTTTCATCAGTCCCTGTTCAAACATAGTTCCAAGAGAAGCGTTGAAGTTGGTTCTTTCATTTCCTCCCGATACAGATGCTTCGTAATTTTGTGTCAGACCATTTTGCAGGATGATATCGAGCCAGTCGGTGTAATCGCCTGTGTTATAAACATCCATTTCGGTGAAATCTGCTCCAACGGGTGTTCCGGTAAGCACCTGATCAGCAGTTGTATTGGCTGTACCCCAACTATTTGTGGGAGCATCCAGTTGATAATTTTTTTTGTCAATTAAAAATTGTACTTCTTTTTGCCCGTACATTACCCTGGGAATGTTGGTGGGGCTATTAGATGATAGATAACTGTTGAAATTTACTTTGGTTTTGCCGGCTGAGCCGCGTTTGGTAGTAATAATGATTACACCGTTGGCGCCTTTGGTTCCGTAAATGGCTGTGGAAGAAGCATCTTTCAGAATCTCCATCGATTCAATGTCAGAGGCATTTATGTCGAGTGTTGAGCCGTACTCTACTCCATCAACAAGGATAAGCGGACTGTTTGATGCTGATATAGAGCGGTTTCCACGCAATGTCATGGATAAACCCGAACCTGCTTGTCCGTCATTCTGGCGGATATCGAGTCCGGGAACTTTTGCCTGAAGGGTTTGCATGGCATTACTGCCTGTGGTTTTCATGATATCAGCCGGCTTTACTGATGAAACGGCACCGGTTAAGTCACGTTTACGTACCACGCCGTACCCTATTACCACCAGTTCGTCGAGTGATCTTGCATCCTCTGCCAGCACTACTGGAATATTAGTCCGGCCTTGAAGTGGAATGTTTTGAGATATGTAGCCGACATAGGAAACTGTCAATCTTGCATTTTCGTTGACGTTCAGCGTAAAATTTCCATTCAGGTCAGTTGCAACACCGTTTGTAGTCCCTTCTTCGATTACACTTGCTCCAATAATTGGTACGTTGTTAGCATCTAAAACCCTGCCGCTGATGGTGACTTTGCCGTTCTGAACCAAATAATTCTGATTGTTTTCAATAGAATTTTGTTTCACAGATTCAGCTTCACGGTCTTTCGCAAAAGCGGAGGTTGTAAATAACAACAAGCTTGCAACAAAACAAGCTTTAATTTTTACATGTTTCATTTAATTTGTGTTTTTTAAAAAATTAGTATTAGATAGTTATTGATTGATTTTATAAAAACTCATTGAATACAAATAATGCGTAAAAAAACGATTGAGATAAAATAAATAATTATAAAATTAAGGTTAAAAATAGTAGTGTAGATTATATTTTTGGTATGAATGAAAAATTAAAGTAAAGTTCTCCTACTTCGGTCTTCTAACTTCACACTCATCATTTAATCAATTTCGCAAAACTCTTCAATTTCTGTGATTTGATTTCTCCAAGAAATAATTCAGCAGCCTTTCTTGCCCCCAACTCGTTGAAGTGAGTGTTATCATCCAATCCCTTTGGGAAAAAAGGGCTTTCACCTGGTGCAAATTTATGGAAAAACTTGTTTGACGGCTCTACTCCCGCGTCTTGAAGCATGATAGAAGTTAATTTTTCCATGTCAATCATGGTCACATTTTCTTGCTTTGCCACAGCCTTGATAATTTCGGGATATTCACCGTGAGTCGGTTCCAAAATTCCTTTTTCATCAAATTTTCGACGAGCAACCGGCGTACAAAGAATCGGCGTAGCACCTTTGGCTTTCACTTCATTGACAAATGCCACAAAATTCAAACGGAACTGCGCTGGATTTGTATAATTTTTCTTAGTGATAACACCGTCGTTGTGACCAAACTGAATAATCACAAAATCACCTTTCTGCGTATTGCTGATCAAATCAGTCCAAAGTCCTTCCTCTACGAACGTCCGTGTGCTTCGTCCATTGCGGGCGTAGTTTTTCACGATTGCTTTTTCGTTCAGTAATTCCGGCAGAAGCTGTCCCCACCCTCTTTCCAGGTAAGGATAGGTGATTTTAGTTCCTGTTGTACTATCGGTGACCGTTCTTGTCAGGGTTTTGTCAGCCATCGTAGAATCGCCTGCCATGAAAATGTGAACCGGACGCTTACTTGAACTGATAAGTAATATTCCCACAAGCAAGAGCAGACTGTATTTTGCAAAAAGTTTCATTTGTGATAATTAAAATAATTCATACCTAACAGGTTTTTGAAACCTGTCAGGTATTGATTAACAGCTATTTATTTCTAATAATTTTATCCGTTTTCACGCTTCCGTTATCATATACAGAACGTACAATTACGACTCCTTTGAAATCCTGAATTTTTTTGATCTGCTTACCGTCAACTGTGAAGTATTTTTGATCAACGATTGCTGCATTATTATACAAATCTTCAACTCCGGTTGAGCCGTATTCATAGGAATTGGAAACTCCGCTTAAACCTCCCATTTCATTGGCGGCACGAACAGTATAAACTCCGCTTTCAACTTCAGCAGGAATTATGTATGTGTTGGTAGTTAAGAATGTCACAAAAACATTGTCTTTGAACACTGCCCAGCAAAGTACGTAGTTGTTGTCAGCCCAGCTAATGGTTTTATTTTCGCCTGTAATTACAGGTGCTGCAGCCTGATCGGTATGAAGTTTTGGCTGCCAGGCATCAGTGCCGCCTAATACGTTTTCGATGGTGTAATTTGCAGCCTGTGCTTCGGTAAGAACCGGATTCAAAGTTACAGTTGTTGCATCTTTGGTGTAGGTTGTGCGTCGGTTGCTCAAATCCACTAAAGCAGCATTTGCATTCACGCTTTTATATTCAGCAAATACAGCCGGAACCACGTTCATCGGGTCACCCCAACCTTCTGAAACCGGCAATACTTTCATCGTTGTGTTCAGATAAACAGCTTTTGGAGCATTCTGCCAGGGTCTTCCCAAGCGGTAACCGCTATTATTAATTGGAAATCCGTCGATGGTACAACCGGAGAATACATAGCCCCAATCGCCCGAAGTTGCAGGAGCTGTGATGCAGTTTCCGGCACGTTCTTCCAGGTAAAGAAGCACTTCATTGAAAAACACATCGCCGCCTCCGCAGATAAAGTCAACTGTTCCGTGTATGCTTCCACCTTCAAAATAAAGTCTTCCATCTCCTGAATAGTAAGTATCCTGATTGCTGAGAAGATTTACGTTTTTGTAGATATTCTTATTTCCCTGATCTTGCAGCGCAATGGCTCTTCCCAACAGTGTTCCGGTGCGGTAATCCATTTTATTCAAAAGCGTAATGTCCTGCATGTAAAGATTTTTGGCACTGCTCGTGAAATTAACAGTTGCAGTTACTCCTATTCCTTCGGATGCAGGCTTATTGAACAAAACCACTTTCTCAGCGCTCTGACCGATGTAAGATACATTTGGAAGTGAAATTACCGTTTTTTGGTTGTTGTCGCCTGTTAATGTGCCTAAATCATACTCTCCATCCGGGAAGAAAATTCTGAAACGTTCTCCTGTAGAAGAAGCAGCTGTGGCAGCAGTTAAAGCGGCTTTGAAATCACCGTCTTTCCCAACCACAAAATCAAATACTTTTTTAGTAACAACAGGCCTTGACATTGTTGAGAATTTGATTGAAATCGGAGTTGTCAGGGTATTGCCTGTCAAGTCAGAAACAGTATTTGCAGGAAGTGTGAAAGTATATTCTTTGTTGTACTCAAGTCCCGTATAGGGGAAAGTGATGGTTTTCCCCGAAATAATCGGAGTCAATTCTTTGGTGTCCAATGTTGCTTTTGTGCCGGTAACGATCTGCACTTTTTCATCAAAATTCAATACGATTTTTCCGGTAGCAGAAGCATTAATGCCATTATTTGCAGGAATTGAAGATAAAAGAACCGGAGCCACTCCATCGTTGGGAACTTCTTTGGCAGCAAACACATAAATGCCTGAAATGGCAGTTCCATCGTTGTTTGATGTAGTCCCAACTACGTCTGAAGTATAATCAGGAATCCACCGAATATACACTTTCTCTGCATGATTGGCATCAGCCGGTAATGTAAATGTTGCCGGATACCAAACTTTCGGGCTGGTCATTTCGATACTTCCCAATTTGGTGAAAGTGGTACCATCCAGGGAGTATTCCACGTTTTGAACAGAGTAAGCATTATAGTTGAAAAGCATGGAAGATTTTACTGTAAGATTGGTAAAATCCGTTGCATTGACCATAATTTGGTAGTAATAATTGTCAACGAGTGGTTTCCAGTTTACAGCTGCCGGAGCACCTTCGTAACCACCGGCAGCCACTTGTGACTTGTCGAGCCAGCTGGAAGTAGTACCGTCTGCTTTACGAAGGATTAATGTAGAAACTTCGTTTTCCACATTTGAAGCAAAGTCTGCAGGACGGCCACCATTTCCCGGCATGTGAAAATCCCATGCTGCCAAGTAATCCACAGCACTGTAAACTGCCGAAATATTTTTATTTTCACTCATCGTAATGGTACGAACAGCATTCGTTTCTGCATTTTCCCAGTTGGTGAAAGTCATTATATCGTTGTTCACAGCCGTCAAAGTAACGCTTGTACCCTGTTCATACATTGATTTTTCATCAACCATAGTTCCAGCCGGAGTAGCCTGAACCATATAAGGTGCTGCACCGCCTTGCAATTCTACATTCAGTGAATAAGTATTTATCGGGTCAAAAACTGCTTTAACATTCAGATTTGAAGTTAGATTTATTTTCGCTGGATTTTCAGCAGAAATTACAGATTCATCAGCTGCATTCCTCCATTCTTTGAATTTAAACCCAAAATTCCTGTTGGCAGTAAGCGTAATTTCCGTACCAGTGTCAAAAATTGTTCCCGTTGGGAAATTAGTGACTATACCGGCATTCTCAGGCGTTACACTTGTGGAAAGTGTGTAAGTCACAACTTGCTGAAGCATTCCTTGTATTTTCCCACTCACAACTACATTGGCTAAACCAACTTGTTTTGTATTGCCCAGGCTGTAAATGTAAATGTACAAACTGCAATCTCCGCTTGACTCAGGAATTGACATTGGACTTAAATCAATAGATGTTTGCGTTATTCCTCCGGAATTATCGCGTGCAGGTTTGATGCCTGTGCTTAAAGTGGTTGTGCCACCGTCAGCAGATTTCCAAACCACGTCAATCGAACCGCCGTCAGTTCCGTAACGCTGAGTGTCGAAAGAAATCGACGTTGGGATAAATTTTAATCCTGTCTTTGGTCTGAAATTAAAGGCTACAAAATCATTTTCAGTTACTGAATTGTTTTGCACGAAAGGTTGAACGCGGGTAAACGTTACCCCATTACTTGTTCTTACATCATGAAATTTCAGATTGCTCCCAATACTTGTCCAATTAGCTGCAAAATAATTAACAGTAGCTTCGGGCGTAATTGTTGCGACCTGGTCTGCACCGCCTAAGCTAAACGGCCAGGTTAATGTGGTGTTTTCATTTACACTCTGTGCTTGCAGCGTCACAAAGCCCATTGTTAAAAATAAAAAAACAGAGATGAAACGGGTAGAGATTGTTTTCATACACGATTAGAAATGAAATTGTGAATAATAGGGTTAACTGTTGATTTTTTTAGATTTTTGTACGAAAATTGTGATTTTTAGAAAAATATGCTAAACCGCCCGAAGGCAGTTTAGCAGGTGAGAAGATTAATATTTAGCTCCGTTGATTACAACGTTGCTATTTTTAGTACCGGTAATTTCTATAGGTTTCTCCATTCCTTCAGGATTTTTGAACTGTTCTGCATTGAAGTTTTTTACATTATTCAATTTCAAAGCGGGTCCTTTTTCAGGAATGATAGTCACGTTTTCAAACTGTATATTGCTTGATTCCGAAAGTTCACCACCAATTGAAGAGGTGATAAATGCATTTTTCAATTGGATATTGTCAATGTTCATTTCGGGCAGCCCGTTGAAAAACAAGGCTCTGCGTGCATTCCGTGAAACTATATTTTCCACAAAAATATTTTTGAATACAGGTGTCTTTTCATCCACGGGAGGCAGTACAACTTCTTTTGGTGTTACATCGCCGGCATCGAGCGATTCTGAAGCTGATTTTCCACCATAATACAGGTCAAACAAGAATGATTCTGTAGCAATATTGAACATATAAATATCTGAAATATAGATATTTTCAACCACGCCACCGCGTCCTCGGTTACTTTTGAATCTCAATCCAACGTCAGTTCCCAGGAATTGACAATTCGATACTGAAATATTTTTCACGCCTCCTGACATTTCACTTCCCACGATAAATCCGCCGTGACCGTGAAACACCTTACAGTTATCAACAATCAGATTGACAGTCGGGCGTCCACGACGACGGCCATCTTCGTCTTTTCCGGATTTGATGCAGATGGCATCGTCACCCACATCGAACGTACTGTTTACAACGATTGAATTTACGCACGATTCCAGGTCGAGTCCGTCGCCATTCTGTGAATAGCTTGGATTTTTCACGTAAACACCGTCGATAATCACATTTTCGCACATCAGCGGGTGGATATTCCAGGCGGGAGAATTTTCAAAAAGCACGCCTTCAAGCAGTACATTTTTACATTCTATAAAACTGATCATTACCGGACGAAGAAAATCTTTAATTTCCAGCCATTGAGTTTCAGTCATATCTTTTCGGGGTACGTTCATATCGCTCATTTCGTGTCCTTTCAGTGAGCCTGCAGTCGGGAACCAATAGTTTCCGCCTCTCACTACTCCGCCCGAAGAAACCACTTGCTTCCACATCCGTTCGGTCACTTTTTCTTTTTTAAGCGGACGCCAGGCGTGTCCCGATCCATCGATAGAGCCGTAACCGGTAATAGCGATGTTCTCCAGATTTCTTCCGGAAATTGGAGACTGGCATCTGCGGGTATCAAGTCCTTCGAAAATTGTCTCAACAAGCGGATAAAGGTTGAAATCGGGCGAGAAAAGAATCAGTGCTCCTTTTTCCAGATGCATGTTGATGTTAGATCGGAAAACGATTGGCCCTGTAAACCATACGCCTTTTGGAACGATCAATTTGCCACCTCCTTTATCAGAAAGTGATTGCATTGCTTTTTCAAAAACCTCGGTATTGAGCGTAATTCCATCACCTACACCGCCAAAATCAGCAAGATTTACCTGGTTGTTTGGAAAAACCGGTGCTTTTACTTTGGGCATTTCGAAAGGGAGATCTTTGTAAAGATGTTCGTATTTATATGCTACTTTTTCAGCAGAAGCACAGGATACGAATGCAACAGCTACAACCCAAAGGAGTAATAAATTTAATTTTGAATTCATAAATATGTTTTTTATTTATTTTAATGTCTGTTTAAAAAATAGTGCTCGTTGTAAACAGTCAAACAAAGAAAAGTGGTTTTACTTTTGTTGGTAAAACCATTTTCTGATTTTTACCACCAGCGTGGGTCACCAA
>CAZIRA010000037.1:0-20644 GCA_964541615.1 uncultured Paludibacter sp. | reverse complement strand
CGTGGAGGTGGATTAAATGTTCAAGGTGCTGGTTTTACCAAAATGATTGGTATCAGAGTATTTAATAATAATGCAGAAGGAAAACAAGGAGGTGCAATTTATCAGAACAGTGTAAATAACTCAATGGTTAATTCATTAGTTTATAATAATACTGGTTCCAACGCAATCCAATTAAGAGGGTCTATCTTCAATTCTACAATTGTAAACAATGTAGGAGGAGTTTACTTTGGAGAAAAAACAGCTGAAGTAGAGTTCAGCAACAACATTATCTGGGGTTGTATCACTGAAACAGGCGGTACTACAGCCACAAGTCTTACCGGAACTGATAACCCGAAATTTACTGCGCATAATAACGCTACATACAATCCAATTGCGAACACAACTTGGGTGATTGCAAACAATATCCAGTTTTCTTCCAACAATTCTAATGGTGATGTGGAAAATCCTGCAGAAGGAACAGTTGGTTCAGGCCCGAAATTCGCAAAAGTATCTACATTCAAAGGTATTGCCAACGCAGATGAAGAGATTCTGATTCTGGATTCTGTAAATTGGAGTCTTCAGGTTGGTTCCCCATGTATTGATACAGGTAAAACACTGACAGCTGTTACTACCGATATTCTCGGACTTTCCCGCCCGCAAGGTACAGCTTATGAAATTGGGGCTTATGAAAAAGACCCGGCTACAGGTCTTTCCAACAATGAATTTATCTATTCAGTTTATTCCCGGGACAAACAAATCGTAATTTCAGGATTCGAACATCCGGTGAAAGTGGCTGTCTATTCAGTTTCTGGGCAAACAATTTACACTAAAACTATATCCGGCTCATCCATTGAAATCCCAGTTCAGAAAGGGATTTACATTGTCCGCGTTGACAATTCAGCCAAAAAAGTATTAGTTAAATAACAGGTATTAGTTTTTTAGCGAAAAATAAAGCAGAAAGTCCTTTAAATTTCCAAATCTTTGGGAAGGATCAAATATAATAACACAAAAATAAATTTCATGAAAGACCTAAAATTTTATCTATTAGCTCTATTTTTGCTAATTGCAGGAACCGGTTTTGCCCAAAATACTTCCGTTGCCGGAACTGTAATTGACGAAAAGGGTGAACCGATGATTGGAGTCAGCATCAGACTAAAAAGCAATCCTTCGGTTGGTGCAGCTACAAATCTGGATGGGAAATTCACCATTTCGGTTCCCAAACCAAACGAAATTCTGACAGTAACCTTCATAGGCTACGTGGCTCAGGAAGTCACTGCAAAAGGTACTACTCCGCTTACCATCACGCTCGTAGAAGAGCAGACTACGCTTAACGAAGTTGTAGTAGTTGGTTATCAGGATGTTAAGAAAAGAGACCTTACCGGGTCTGTGGCAAAAGCAGATCTTGAAGATATGCTGAAAGCTCCTGTAGCAAGTTTCGACCAGGCACTGGCCGGGCGAATAGCAGGAGTTAATGTAAGCTCATCAGAAGGCTCTCCCGGTAACGATATGAATATTGTAATCCGTGGGAACAATTCAGTAACTCAGGACAATTCACCGCTTTATGTTATTGATGGATTCCCCATCGAGGATCCACGTGCAGGCGCTGCAATCAACCCGAACGACATCGAATCAATCGACGTTTTGAAAGATGCATCTGCAACAGCAATCTATGGTGCCCGCGGTGCCAATGGCGTTATCATTATTTCTACCAAAAAAGGAAAAGCAGGTGAATTGCAGATAAATTACGACGGAAATTTTGGTGTACAGCGCGTGACCAAAACAATTCCAATGATGGATGCATATGAATTTGTAAGATTGCAGCAAGAGGTGATTGACCCTACACAAATGGTGGGCGAAAACGGTTATTACAAAACGTACAACGGAAAAACGTACACACTTGAAGATTACAGAAATGTAGATCAATACAACTGGCAGGATATGATTTTCCGTGATGCAACTCAGCAAAGCCACAGCCTTACGCTGAATGGTGGAACTGCCGGAAACCGCTACAATGCTTCACTTTCATATTTTGATCAGGATGGTATTGTCCTGGCATCCAATTTCAACCGCATCCAGGGAAGATTGAGTAATACAATCCGCAAAAATAAATTAAATGTAAACCTTTCGGTAAACTATTCTAACTCTACCCAAAACGGCAGATCTCCTTCACAATCTACTTTCAGTGGTATGAATAACTTGTTCTACAGCGTGTGGGGTTATCGTCCTGTGACTCAACCGGGCGTTCCGTTGAGCTACCTGAAAGACAATGCTTTCGACGATAATGTGGATACTTCTGTTGACTACCGTTTCAACCCGATACTTTCACTGGAAAACGAAAATGCGAAAAATAATACTACCTACATCCAATTCAACGGTTTTGCCGAATATGAATTTATGAAGGGATTGAAACTGAAAGTTTCCGGAGGTTATACAACTGACTTCAGGAAATTCGAAAATTTCAACAATTCAAAAAGCCGCTACGGTTCTCCAATTTCCATCGACAAAGTGAATGCAACTGTTCGTAACTCACAGCGTCACACCTGGTTGAATGAGAATATCCTGACCTATCAGACTACAATTCAGAAAAAACACAGCCTTAATGCATTGGCTGGTGTTACTTTCCAAAATTCTGATTTCAAATATTACAGCACAAAAACCACTCAGATTCCTAATGAATCACTTGGAATGGCAGGAATGGCGCAAGGTATGCCTAATTTGAACGAATCTGCCCATACAGAATGGAGCATGCTTTCATACCTGGCACGCTTAAATTACAATTACGCTTCAAAATACTACGCTACAACTTCTTTTCGTGCTGACGGTTCTTCGAAATTTAGAGAAAAAAACCTCTTTGGATATTTCCCATCGGCATCGTTGGCGTGGTCATTTACCGAAGAAGATTTCATGAAACGCTACGATTGGCTCGATGCCGGTAAGCTCCGCGTAAGCTGGGGTATGACAGGTAACAACCGCGTGGGCGAATATGATACATATGCACGTATCGCCATCCTGCAGGGAGGTGACGGAAACTATACCGACCCGCTGAGAAATGGCTACGGAGTTTATTCTTTCAATAATCAGATAGTTGCCGGTTCTATTCCATTAACGCTTCCAAACATTGACCTGAAATGGGAAACAACTTCGCAGTGGAACATTGGTCTTGACCTGGGATTCTTCAAAGACCGCGTAAACGTAACTGTTGATTTGTACGATAAAATAACCCACGATTTGCTTCTCAATGCTGTTCTTCCGGTTTCTTCCGGTTATGGAAGCGCCATGAAAAACATTGGTAAAGTGCAAAACCGTGGTTTGGAATTTACGTTGAATACCGTGAATATTGCCAAAAAAGACTTCCGCTGGACATCAAACTTCAACATTGCATTCAACAGAAACAAAGTATTGGCATTGGCAGACAACCAGCGCTCGCTGATTTCGCAAGAAATTGTTGACCGTAACTTCAACGGAGACAACTACATTGCCAAAATCGGTTATCCGATCGGAATGATGTACGGTTACATCTACGAAGGAACTTATAAATTGGACGAATTTGATCAAGTGGGCGGAAATTACATCCTGAAACCAGGAGTTGCACGTTATGTTTCTGAAAATAACACACAGCCAGGTTTCCCAAAATACAAAGATTTGAATGAAGATGGTGTAATCAACAGCGATGACCAAACTTTTATCGGTCGGGGCGAACCAATCCACGTGGGAGGTTTTACCAATAATTTCCAATACAAAAACTGGGATTTGAACGTGTTTTTCCAATGGTCTTACGGATCGGATATCGTGAACGCCAACTTGCTGATGTTTGAAACTTCTTTCTCAAGACGCCGCGATTTGAACCAATTTGCAAGTTATGCAAATCGCTGGACATTTGACAATCCGACAAGCGATATTCCACGAGTAAATAACTCTTCTTCAAACTTGCTTTATTCGTCAAGAATCATTGAAGATGGATCTTATTTGAGACTGAAAACATTGTCTTTGGGTTACAATATCCCAACGAGTGCAATCAAAAAAATTGGTTTGACTAAAGCCAGACTGAATCTTACTGCACAAAATTTGTTCACTTTGAGTAATTATTCCGGTTACGACCCAGAAGTGTCAATTCGTGATAAAGCATTGACGCCGAACCTGGATTTCTCGGCCTATCCAAGAGCTGCCTCATTAAATTTTGGAGTCAACTTAAGTTTCTAAACACCTAGTGAAAAATAAAAATACAGATATGAAAACAATGATAAAAATAAAACTTGCATGTTTGCTTCTGATTAGTTTTACTGCATGTAACTTTTTGGACAAACAGCCGCACGAGCTTACTCCGGAGACTTATTTCAACAATGAGTCGGAACTGCAGCTGTTCCTCACCGGTGTTTACAGTCCGCTGGGACAGGAAAATTTCTACGGAAACTATTATCCACTATACAATTCAGGTGGCGACGACCTGAGTTTCTTCCAACGTGCCAATCCTACACAGAGTATTCTCTGTGCCAATGCAAACAATTCGAATGAGTTTGTAACAGCATTCTGGCGCGTGCTTTACGACGGTATAAACCGGGCAAATATTTTACTTGAAAATGTAGATAGAAATACAGAAATCACAGAATCTTTCAGAAATCAGGTGAAAGCAGAAGCACTTTTTCTGCGCGGATTCTACTATTTCAATTTAGTACAAGCATTTGGAGATGTGCCTTTCAGAATTCAGGCAGTACAATCTGTGAATAATCTCGCATTACCGAGAACTAACAAACAGGATATTTACGAACAAATCATCCAGGATATCATAACTTCAATTCCAAACCTCCGCTCAGCTTCCAACACAAATCCAGGATACGTGACACAGTCTGCTGCAAAAGGAATTTTAGCACGTATCTATCTTTTCCGTGCAGGCGAGCACTTCCGCGATAAAAAACCAGCTGGTTCTGAAGTACAAAATTATTTCGTACAGGCTAGAAAATGGGCTTTGGAAGTACGCGACAGCCAGATTCACGGATTGGTATCAGATTACAGCCAGGTTTTCATAGATATGGCTCAAGACAAGTATAACAGCACTGGTGTGAAAGAAAGCATCTGGGAAGCTGAATTGGCAGGAAACCGCATCTCTCAACCCGACTGGGCGGCAGGACGTATCGGAAACGTGATTGGTTTTGGAAGCACTGTGGATCACTCTGCAATTGCAGCGGTAAAAGACTTGACAGGAATCAAAA
Source organism: uncultured Paludibacter sp. (assembly GCA_964541615.1). Classification (GTDB taxonomy): domain Bacteria; phylum Bacteroidota; class Bacteroidia; order Bacteroidales; family Paludibacteraceae; genus UPXZ01. The sequence goes on along the minus strand of CAZIRA010000037.1, from coordinate 15,458 downwards.
ATCCGGGTTACAGCTACAGATTCGTGTACGCATCTACTAAATTGTACGATATGTACAGAACAGAAGGCGACTCAGTTCGCAGCCAGTGGAACATAGCTCCATACGAATATAAATTTGCTACCGGAGGTAACAGAGAACTGATCGGAATCGAATATTTTTATGGAAAAAAACCGATTGGCTTGACTCAGATTGACGGAGTTCCTGTAACTGAACTTGCTCAAACCGCCAGCCGCACAGAAGTGCGCAGCGCTGCGAAATACCGCAGAGAATTAGAACAAGTTATCCCGAAAAACAAAAACTATACTCCTATCAACTTCCCGATTCTACGATACAGTGATATATTACTGATGATTGCTGAAACTGAAAACGAAATCAACAATGCACCTACTCAATTAGCTTACGATGCACTCAACGAAGTGAGAAGAAGAGCAAAACTGCAAGAATACGGTTCTGCTAACGGACTTACAAAAGATTCATTCCGTGATGTGATTAAAAACGAGCGCGCCATGGAGCTTTGTTTCGAAGCAATCCGCCGTTGGGACCTGGTAAGATGGGGCGATTTCCATAGCACAATGCAGGCAATGCGCAGCGTGGTGGCTACAAATGAAAACTGGATAGCAACATTCAAATATGCCTCCAACTACTACAATGTGAGCGAACATTACAATTATTTCCCCATCCCAAGTTTGGAAATGTCTGTAAATAACCAAATTACATCAAATAATCCGGGCTGGTAAAATCCATTAAAAAATAAAACTATGAAAGATAGATTATTAATAATACTTACCGCAGTAGCCGTATTGTTTATGGTTGGTTGCGAAAATTCACTTGAAAGAAGCATAGCATTTGATGTTACGCCTCAAGTAGAATCAGGAAGCGTTACCGGAAGCACTATCAGTGTACCAGCCGGCACTCCCGTTACTTTCAACTTCACCGGAGATCCTGATTTTATCACTTTCTTCAGTGGAGAACCCGGTCGCGAATACAGCAAAAAAGATCTGCTTGAGGTGCCGGCCGATGAAATCACTTCTGTGTTGAAATTTGACAATATGCCTCAGTACGGTACTATTCCAAACACTTTGAAGTTGTATGTATCAACTGATTTTTCAGGTCTTACCGGTAAAAACAAACAGGAAGACTCAACCATGGTAGTAACTCATCAGTGGAAAGACATCAGTGATTTGGCGAATTTTTCTGCTGTAAGCAACAGCACTAACAATACGTCTATTCCGTTGGATGAGTACTTGGGCAAAAAGCTGACAATCGCTTTCAAATATGAGCCAAAGCAGAATTCAGCTACGCAGCCAACTTGGGTAATTTCCAATTTGGAAGTTGAAAACACGACGAAATCCAATAATGCAGTTTCGCAAATCAAAGCATCAACAATGGGCTTCACCGTATTGGATCTGATTTCTTCTACTCCTTATAAAAATAACGGCGGAGCCGGAGTTTGGGATTTGAGAAATATCGGAGCTGCCAATTCAGTGATGAGAATCCAGTCAAGTCCAAGCGGACAGCCGATTAACGAAGACTGGCTGATCTCCAATCCGATCGTTATCAACAGCCGACCTGCAGATAGCGGCGTGGCTATCAAAAAAATGTCCGTTGATGTGAATTCTTACAAGTATGTTTTCAATTCACCGGGAAAATACACAGTTACTTTCCTGGGAAGAAATTCCAACTACGAGCATTTTTCTGAAATGATTAAAGAATTTACCGTTACGGTGAATTAATAAGTCATATCAAATTTATAAAAAATCAGCTGGCTGTTTTTGTGCAGCCACTGATTTTAATTAACCTTAGTAATCTTATGAAAAAACTACTTTACACACTTTTTCTACTATCAGTAATGCTGCCTTTTCTTTATGCTCAAAATTTTTCTTTTGAGGATGGAATAGTGCCATATGACTGGTCAGTAAGTGGAAGCGATATCCTCTCAGTTTCTGATGAACATTACAAGGACGATGCTTATAGTCTAAAATGGACGACAAGTGGCAACAATCCGCTCACAGTTTCATTTCCCGATTTCCTGACTACTTCAAATTCAGGAGCCGTTATCCAAATTTATTCTCCACAGATCACCGGTCATACGCTGAAAGTTGAATTTATCAGCACCACAAATTTGGTTCTGAAAACTGCCAGTTACCGGCTCAACTACAAAGGTTGGAGGGATTTTTCCAGAAAATATACAGAATATGCAAATACCGGCACCAATCAGCAGATTTCAAAAGTCAGATTTACGCTTATCTCTGGAGCTACAGGCAGTGCAGTCGTTTATTTTGACCGGGTAGATTTCAATGCTTCGGTAGAATCTGGTCGTGTTCCGGGAATTCAATGGATGGATGACATCACCTATTTGGCGAATGGAAACAACATTACTTCACTTACACTTTTTTCTCAAACTAAAGAAATAACTGTAACCTCGGCTACAGCTGCTGAAATAACAGATTTGGAATTACTGCGTACCCGCTCAATACCGAAACCAGCTCAACCAAATTCAACCGTACTAAATAATGCCCGTACTTTCGCTGATGGATTGAATATTACCCGTAATCCGGATGGAACCGTAAAGGGCAAAATGCTTGACAATACCAATGCTGCATTGACAACTGCTGCCATGACTGATTACTGCCTGAAATTGGAAGCGCTGGCAGCAGACTATTTGAACAATACTTCGGATAATGTTATCAGGGATCGTTTCAATAACTTTTTCGACCATTTGATAGAGCAAGGAATTGCGGAAGGATGCAGTTTTAGTATTGGAACGACTGATTATACCAACGCCCGCAATATCCCCAATCGTTTTCTCAATGCTTTGCCGGCTTGCACCGATGCTCAGAAAGTGGAATTGATTAAGCTGGTAAATTGGTTCAGCTACTACTACACCCTCTATTTCTCTGAAGCAGATTATCTGAAAAATCTCAACTCAGACATCGTTTATCTTTTCTTACCATATTTTTCCACTGCAGCTATCCATTATCCGGATAACAATATTGCCGTAAGAGAGCTTAAAGCTCTGAAGCGTTTTTTAATAAGAAACAGCGAATATGTGCCGGGCGGAAAAGATATTTTGAAGCCTGACGGAACTGGTTTTCACCACCAAACGCACTACAATAATTACATGTACGCCTACCAAACCTGGATGGACAATATCCATTTGGTGCGCGGAACTTCATTCCAGCTTACTGCAGAAGCCTATCAACGGGTTAAGAAAGCGATTCTTACCATTTATCGAATGGCAACATTGAGCGCAAGTGATGCCAATCGGCTGTATGCATTGTCTTTTTCGGGAAGAAACCCGTTTGAAAGCGGACAGTCCTTGTTCTTTACGCGTGCATTATTCGATAAATTAATTGAAGTTGGTACCGAAATAAATGGTTTTTTGGATGAAGAATTAGCCGGAGCGTACAACTATTTCTACCAAACAAACGCTTATTCAGTTCCTGAAAACAAACAGGAAGGATTTTATCAATATAATTACAGTCCGGCTGCCGTTTACCGGAAAGACAACTGGGTAGTTACCATGCGGGCTCCGACCACAAAATTCTGGGGTGCAGAAATTTACGACAAACAAAACCGTTTCGGAAGATACCAAAGCCACGGAACGCTGGAAGTGATGTATCCCGGAAATTTGATAAAAAGCGGTTATCCAACAAACGGACACGGTGGAGGCTGGGACTGGAATATGCCTCAGGGAGGTACCACAGTTAAATATACCGCATGGTCAGATTTGATGCCTTCACGGAATCTGACAGCTCGTTTTGACCAGTATGCAAAGTCTAAGTCTTTTGCCGGAGCTTTGGCTTGGGGCGATCGGGGAATATTTGCTTCCGATTTGGATCAAGACGATAATTGGGGTTCGCAGCGATTCACACCTACAAATTTACAGTTCAAAAAATCGATGTTTGCCTGTAACGGCATGATTGTAAGCCTGGGAAGCGACATCAGTGCACAAGGAACTTATAACGATTCATGGAAAACGTTGACCACTGTTTTTCAAAATCTTTATTCTTCCAGTTTCAGCACGCAGTCTTTTGTGGTAAATGGTTCAGCTGTTTCTTCCGGATACAATGCTTCGCTCTCCGCAGATGCAGATAATTGGTTTATCACGCCGAGTGGTACAGGGTATTTTATCCCCAAAGGGAATGAAAATGTAAATGTCAGCATGCTGTCACAAACATCTCCTAAGCAGGATGGATCGGATGTTTCAGCACCGGCTACAACAGCCGTTGCAGCAAAAGTATTCATTGATCACGGAGTAAAACCGGCGAATAAAAGCTATTCATTTGTCGTACTTCCGGCTGCAAATAATACCTCGATGCAGCAATTGACTCAAAATTACGCGAATCTTATCCGAATCAATCAACATAATTCGGCATTACACTCCGTGACTTTCCCGGAGGACAATACGAATGCTTACACTTTCTTTGAACCAGTTTCTGGTTTGGCATTCGGCAAGGTAAAAAGTGCCAATTCGCGCTTGTTATTGATGGAAAAAGAGATTTCTTCTTCCAGTCAAATCCAATTTGCAGCAAGCTGTCCTGATTTGAATCCAGTCGCAGATGCAGATTTTGGTTGGAGAAGTTCTACAAGAACTGCAGATATAGTGCTCGATGGCGAATGGCAACTTCAAAATCAGGTGCAGGATGTTGTTTTTTCAACGCCTGTAAATGGTGAAACTAACGTAAGCCTTACATTCAGCCATGGAGAACCGCTTTATTTTAATGCAGTAAAAGTGGGAACATCAGTTCTAAAAATCCCAATGGATTATTATTTTACGTACAGAGTTGTAAATAAGAATATTGTGATTGAATTTAATACTGAAAATATTTCAGAAAAAATTATTGAAGTTTTTTCCATCGATGGAAAACTATTAACCCGGGAAAAAATTGCAGGACAAGAAAACGTTGTCGAAATAGGCAATTTTGGAACAGAAAATTCCATTTATATATGCAATATTGTTGCCCGGGATTACAATTATTCATTTAAAATAAAATTATAACAAATAAAATAAAAAGTAAAATCATGAAAAAGCATCTCATCATTCTTACAGCAGCTGCTATGCTGCTGTTAGTCGGTTGTGCAAAATCAAACAACGGCTCTCAGGCTGAAGAAGATTACGCTGCAAATGCTGTGGAAGTAGCTAAACAGCAACTTGGATTTCAAGTGAAATTAATAGAAGATTCCGGTCGTTTCATCAATCCCCGGACTGTAGTTGACGGAACTGTGCAGTATGTACCTGCCGACGACTGGACCAGCGGATTTTTCCCCGGCACCATGTTCTACATGTACGATCTTACCGGCGATAAAAAATGGCTCGATTATGGCGTGAAATACACCGAAACCCTCGACAGTATCAAGTTCTTAAAGTGGCATCACGACGTAGGTTTCATGATCTATTGCAGCTATGGAAATGCATTGCGCGTAACAAATAATGAGGCTTACAAAGACGTAATCATCGAAGCGGCAAAATCACTTTCCACACGCTTTCGTCCGGTGCCGGGCGTTATCCAGTCTTGGGACGAAGACCGCGGATGGCAGGGAACCAGAGGCTGGGAATGTCCGGTTATCATCGATAATATGATGAATCTGGAGATGCTTTTTGAAGCGACAAAATATTCTGGAGACAGCACTTTCCACAAAATCGCCGTTTCACATGCTGATGTCACTTTGGCAAATCATTTTCGTCCGGATTGGAGCAGTTACCACGTGATTGACTACGATAAAACCACCGATGGACACGTAAGAAATAAGCATACGGCTCAAGGTTATGCTCACGAATCGGCCTGGGCTCGCGGTCAGGCCTGGGCTATCTACGGGTTTACGGTTTGTTATCGTTACACGAAAGATCAGCGCTACTTGGATTTGGTGGATAATGTGTACAAATACGTTTTCAATCATAAAAACCTTCCAGCTGACATGGTTCCTTATTGGGATTTTGATGCTCCAAACATCCCGAACGAACCGCGTGATGCATCTGCGGCTGCAATTATTGCTTCTGCCCTTTACGAAGCGGCTGAATACGGACATCCGGAATACAGAGAAACGGCTGATAAAATCATGAAATCTCTAAGCAGTCCTTCGTTCCTGGCTTTGGTTGGGACTAACGGAAACTTCGCATTAATGCACTCTACAGGTAGTATTCCACACGGACACGAAATTGACGTTCCGCTGAATTATGCCGACTATTACTACCTGGAAGCATTGACCAGAAAACAGAAAAAATAACTGATGAAACAAAAATTTAGATGACGCTGATAATTTTATGATGATTCGATAATTTGATCAAACTATTTTATCTGTGTAATCTGAGTTCTGTCTCTTTAACTGGAAAACCAAATCATTCAATCGTAAACTGAATCCAACTTTGATGTTAGCGAAAAATTTTTTTTCAATCCTGCTTCTGACTCTTTTGTCTGCCTCATTTGCATTTGGGCAAAATGGAACAGAGGAATTCACCCATCCATCGATTCTTTCTTTCGAAGAGCCGCCGGCTTTTCTGAGGGCTGATAAAAACTCGACATTTTCGTTGAGCACAGATCATTTCAAACACTTGAAACACAGCTTGAAGTGGGATTGGAATACGCCCGGTGCTCAATGGAGTATCCGCGATACCATTCCATATCGACCGAACAAAACGGGTTCTGACACGTATATTTCAACTTTCGCATATTGGGTATATTCAACTTCGCCAATAAAAGGTGAAAAAATGCGGGTGGAATTCTTGAAAAATAAGAAAGTACAGTGTTTTTTCGAATATGGATTAGAATTTCAAGGCTGGCGCGGAGCATGGATATCCTTTGATAGGGAAATGCAGGGAAAACCGGTAGAAGGGATGGATGAGGTGAGATTCACAGCTCCAAATACAGTGAACGGTACGCTCTATTTTGACCATGTTATCCTCAGTTCGTTGCAGGATGCAAGACAGGCTACGGCTGATTTTCAGGCACCATTCGTTAACCCAAAAACTACTAACCACTGGCTTATTTTGCTGAAATCGTGGAACAAAGATTTTGACTTGCCGTTGGACAATAATTTTTCTCCTTCTGAACTTTTGGGATTAGAAAAAATCCAGATGAGGCTCACCGATTTATTGCTATTAGGAAAGAAATCAACCCCTGTAGCTGATTTGAAAAAACGGCTGGCAGCATACAATTTGAGTCAAAATCCTGATGGAACTATCAAAGGCGTTCCAGTTTTTTTCGAACGATACGGCGAGACTTATGAAATGTTTGGTTCACAGCGTTACAACATTATTTTTGATAATTTAATGGGTGTAAAGAATGTCAATACCCTTCTGCTGGATTTGGCTTCAAGCTATAATAAAACCTCTGCAAAAGCTGATAAAGACCAATATGCAGCAATGTTTGTTTTGCTGACCCGTCATCTGCTGGACCAGGGATTTCAGGCAGGAAGTGCTATGGGTACGCTCCATCACTCAGGTTACAGCATGCGCGATTTTTACCTGGCTATGTACTTGATGGAAGCACCGCTTCGTCAGAGCGGACTGAAAAAAGCCATTCAGCAAACCATGGAATGGATGGCCGGAACCGGTGAAGTAAAAACCAAGCCGGTGCAGAAAGGAATTGATATTGATGCTTTCAATACCTATGCTATTGCTCGGCTTTCCAGTATTTTGATGATGGAAAATGGACCGGAAAAAGTCCGATATATGCGTGCTTTCACTCGTTGGATTGAAAATGGCTATTCATACGTTGATGGAACTACCGGTACTTTTAAAATCGACGGAACTATGTTTCACCACCGCCACAACTATCCGGCGTATGCTGTTGGCGGACTTAATGGAGCGGTAGAAACAGTGTATCTTCTGCAAGGAACCGATTTCAGGATTTCTGAAGCCGGACATCAGCGTCTTAAAAACGCATTGCTTGCTATGCGGACTTACACGAACCTGCTTACTTGGCCTCTATCGCTTTCCGGACGCCATCCCGACGGAAAAGGACGCCTGAATCCCGAGCATTTTGGTTTACTTGCATTGGCGGGATCTCCTGATGGGACAAAACCGATTGATAATGAGATGGCCGGAGCATATTTAAGATTGCTTCCAAAGAAAACTACCCGTGCCTTGAATATGGAGAAGGAAGGCATGACCGCCGAAAAATCACCTTCGGGAAACTGGACCTATAATTATTCTTCTCTTAATGTACACCGCCGAAACGACTGGATGGTTTCAGCTATGGGACACAGCCGTTATCTCTGGGGAAGTGAAACCTATCGGGGAGAAAATATGTACGGACGCTACCTGAACCACGGATCGATTCAGATTTTGGCAACCGGAACACCGGTCTCCAACGAAGGTTCCGGCTTCCGCCAAGAAGGTTGGGACTGGAACCATTTTCCAGGAACTACAGCCACTAATCTGCCTTTGAAAGACTTGAGAGCTAGGATTAGAAATCTGGATGTGTTTTCCGGTTTCGAGGAAATGCTACTGTCAGACGAAGCATTTTCAGGAGGAATTTCCATTCAGAATAAAAACGGAGCTTTTGGGATGAAACTGCACGAACATGACAAATATAACGGTTCGCTGCGTGCCCGCAAATCGGTTTTCTTTTTTGACAATAGGGTGGTGGCTTTAGGAACCAATATCCAGTCAGTACTATCGGAAGAAGTACACACGACATTGTTCCAGGTCTTTTTGGAAAAGAAAAGCCAATCGAATTTTGTAAATGGAAAAGCAATAGTAGATTTTCCTTATAAGAAATCATTGACAGGAAGTAATGTGCTCTCCGATGGACTCAACAATTATTTCTTTGTGAAACAGGGTAAAGTTGACTTTATGAGAACAACGCAGCATTCATTTCACGAAGAAACGGACAAGCCGACTCAGAATGATTTTGCAACTGCAGTGATTAATCACGGCGGAAACCCGGAAAATGAGAAATATGAATACATGATCCTTGTACAGCCGACAGAAAAAGAACTGAAAGCAGCAGGTGATCCGAAAAATCCGGCATACAACGTTATCCGACAAGATTCAGCAGCACATATTGTGTTTGATAATGCTACAAAAACAACCGGCTACGTCCTTTTTGAATCGGGAAAAATTTACAATAATACCGTGCTGGTTTCTGAAGTAAATCTGCCGAGTTTGATTATGAGCGAAGAAATTTCGAAAAGCAAATTCAATTTTAGCGTCTGCGATCCTGACCTGCGTTTTTACGAAGGACCTGCTGATGAGGTGTTTGACAAGAATGGAAAGCGTATTGAACGCAGTGTTTATTCCCGAAAATGGATTGAAAATGAATCCGGAAAATCAAAAGTTCAGGTGAAGCTTCGCGGCAAATGGAAAATTAATGTAGCAAATGAATTTGTGCAGCTAATCAGCGCAACTGAAGATGAGACAATTCTGGAAGTGCTTTGTCAACACGGAATGCCGCGTAATTTCACGATAGAATCAGTAAAATAAACGACAACTAATCGTTTCGTAATTCCTAAACCGTTGATTAAAAGTTGAATTTCTCACTAAATTTAACAAAACCCCTTCCTTCAAGCGTGTAAGAAGGGGTTTTGTTTTTTTTAAGAAACCTGAGTTATTTCGAGTAATCTGCTTTGAAAAGCGGATTGGTGTTCAAATAATCATAGCTTAGCTTAATGCTTTTCAATGGTTCGTAGTTGTATTTCTCAACTTCCACCACCATGTATTTTGCACCGGCTTTTGCTGTGTTTTTGAAAATGGCGTCAAATCCCACCATGCCGCTTTGGCCAAGTTCCTTATTGTCTTTAATGTGCAGTATTTCAAATCTGCCGGGATATTCATTGAAGTAGTCAACCGGCCCTTTTCTACCCATTACAGTCCAATACACGTCCATTTGGAAGAAGACCTTTGCAGGATCGGTGTTTTTCAGCATGAAATCATACATCAGTTCGCCTTCAATATTGTTGAATTCAAAGTCATGGTTGTGATAGCCGAATCTCAAACCTGCAGCGTTGCATTTTTCTCCCACTTTGTTGTAGTAATCGCAATAAACTTTCAGGTCGGCCAGCGTTTTGGGAGTAGGCATCCAGGCTGTAACGATGTACTTCATGCCGGCTGCTTTGTGTGCTGCTATAGCTGTGTCCCACCATTCCCAAACAGATTTCCAGTCGGTGTCTTGTACATTTTCTGCCAACGACTGTCCTGCGTGTGATGAAAGTGCTTTCATTCCTACAGCATTGAGCTCTTTTTTGAACTCGGCAGGAGTCAATCCGTAGAATTTTCCATCGCTGTATCCGGCCGCTTCAATGCCGGTGTAACCCGCTTTTGCCACAGCTGCAATAGTTCCTTTGAAATCTTTTTTAATATCTTCTCTGACCGAATAAAGCTGGAGATACACATTTTTGTTGGATTTTTTCACTGCAGCGCCTTTTTTCTGTGAAAAAGCGCTTATCGAAAACAGGCAGAGTATCATCAGAATGAATGATGTTTTTTTTATCATGGTATTACTTTTATAAAAAAACAGGCATTCCTTGTGCAGAAATGCCTGTTTTTGAGTCATTGATTAGTCTAAAATTTTAACTTTGATGCTTCTGTACCAGACATCGTCGCCGTGGTCTTGAAGTCCGATGAATCCTTCTCTGTTCGGGCCGCCGCAGTTGTTCAGCAATTCAAAAGCCAAAGGCCATTTTTCCTGGCTGAATTTGCTTGCTTGAAGCATTTCGGTCCATTGCGGAGTCCACAAGTGGTATTCCACTACATTTTCGTCGTTTTGACCATGCACAACTGTTCCTTTGTAAACCATGATTTTAGCCTTGTTCCATTCTCCAAAAGGTTTTTGGTTTTGTGGTACGGCAGGAATCATGTCGTAAAGTGAAGCAGACTGTCTGTTATTGTCTTTTCCAAGTTTCGCGTCAGGGTGGTTAGCATTATCCAACACCTGATATTCCGGAGATGAAATATAGATAGGTTCCATTTTCACGTTTCCGTCTTTATCGGTTGTGGAGATTTCTTGAGCAAGATAGAAAATACCTGAATTGCCACCTTTTGAAGTTTTCCATTCCAGTAGAAGTTCGAAGTTTTTAAACTTGTAATTGAAAATAAGGTCACCTCCATCGGCGTCCTGTGCTTCACCTCCTCCGGATCCGTTGAATTTGATTGCTCCATCTTCAATGGTCCATTTGCCCGGAACGCTGTCCTGGCCGTAGCCACGCCATCCGGTGAAATCTTTACCGTTGAAAATTTCGATGTATCCGTCTGCATCCGTTGTAAATCCAGCAAGGTCAACTTGTGGTTTCTCTACAACTGTGTAAGCAGGCGTCTCGGCTGTTGTTGTTTCTTCGCTTTCTTCCTTGTTAGCCTTTTTGTTGCAGGAAGTAGAAACTAATGCACTCATAAGAAATATGCTTAAAAATAAAAAAGTTTTTTTCATTTTTCTATGGTTTTTTGTTGTTAAATTGTCAAATTTAATGTGTTATTTTTATTTGTTATGGCATTGAAGGAAGATTCCAGCCTGCACGGTAATTATGTCTGATCAGTCCTTCTGCAAATGCATTGGCATCAATAGCGTCAGTCCATGTTTTGTTGAAAGTAGGGTGACCATCGGTGATTTTGAAACCATCTTCAATTACGGTTTTGATCGTGGCACCGGTTGGGATATTAGTAAAACGCATGTTTTTTCCATCCCAATGAAGTTCCTGATTCAGAGCCTGAAGTCTCACTGCCAGTACTCCCATCACTACCATTTCGTTGAATGGACCTGCTTCGTAGAAGCTGGAAGCAGTCTCTGTCCGGTCGTCAGCATCTTCTTTACAAGCACGCACCCAGTCCATTTCGTGAGAAGTGGTCACTTCGCGCTGTGTTTTTGGAGAAGCCGGAGTTCTGCCTGAAAGAAGCCAGGGTCTGACACCGTAGCAGCCGCAGATCAGCGTATCTTTGGTTCCGTGAAAAATTACGCCACCGCCGTCGTCGTTCAGGTTTTTGCCGGCAGGCATACCTTCCGGGCGCATCGGCTGAATTCCGCCGTCGTACCAATAAACTTCCACCTCAGGCATAGAAACTTTAGGCATATTGTCACGTGCAGGGAAAGTGTATTTTACAGTTTGTGCCGTTGGTGCACAGTCGGTCAGAAGAAGTGTGGAGTTTCCTTGAACTTTGGTAGGGTAACCTAATTTCAGTGCTTTGAAAATCGGGTGCATCATGTGGCAAGCCATATCACCAAGGGCTCCGGTGCCGAAATCCCACCAGCCGCGCCAGTTCCATGGATGGTAAATTTCATTGAATTGACGGAAAGGTGCAGGGCCGATAAATAGATCCCAGTTCAATGTTTTTGGAACTTTATGCGCTTGACTTGGAATTGGAAGTCCTTGCGGCCAAATGGGCCGGTCGGTAAATACCTCTACTTTGCGAACTTCGCCAATTTCACCAGCCCAGATCCAGTCAACCACCTGACGAACTCCGGGTCCGGATGACCCCTGGTTACCCATCTGAGTGGCAACTTTGTGTTTTTCAGTTAAATTGGTAAGCAGTCTGGATTCATATACGCTGTGAGTCAATGGTTTTTCGCAATACACGTGTTTTCCCATTGTCATGGCATCAGCAGCTACAATAGCGTGAGCGTGGTCAGCGGTTGCAACTACTACGGCATCAATGCTTTTACCGATTTCGTCGTACATTTTACGGTAGTCAAAATATTTTTTTGCGTTGGGAAAGTACTTGAAAGCTTTGTCGCTGTACTTCCAGTCCACATCGCAAAGTCCGACAATATTTTGGCTTTCCATTCCTTTCAGCACTGCAAATCCACGGCCACCGACTCCGATTCCTGCGATATTGAGTTTGTCGCTAGGAGCTGTGCTACCAAATTTTTGTCCCAGTACCGATGAGGGTACTACCGTCAAACCAGCAGCTGCAATCGCACCGGTTTTAAGGAATTTTCTTCTTGACATTGTTGACATAGGCATTATTTTTTTTTAAGATTAATAGTGTTTTTTCTTATCTGATTGCTTTGTTTTTTTTTCTGTCTGTATTCATCTTCATCTGTCATCCATCCTTCTATACAATCTCCTCCTTTTCTGCATCCCAATACATCGTTCTTCCTTCTAAGTATGCACGTGTACCCATGTGGGCGGTTATTGCTTCCTGGAATCCTTCTTCAATTCCGCAGGATGGCTGCTGTCCTGTCCGGATGCAGTCGATCCATTCTTTCAGGTGGAGGAATGTCGTGTTGTATCTTTTCCCGTTCACATAAGAATAGAGCAGTCCTCTTTCTGCAAAGTATAGCTGTGTGGCTGATGAAATCGCATCCACGTCTTTTTGTCCGGGTGTGTAGCTGTAAAATGGTTTTCCGGGCTTGATGATTCCCTTGTCTATCTGGTCCTTGTATTTTTCAGACTGCGGGTCAACGGTAACGGTGATTGAATTTCCAATTTCCATGGTGGCATCGTGTCCCATGAATTTCCGTGGTCTGTTGAATTGACTGGCCAAAGTCGCAGAGTACAGCAAAGATAGATTTTTTTCTTTGTATTCAAATGTTGTCTGCAGCACGTCAGGAACTGTCCTTCCATCTTTGAAATAATATACTCCACCCGATGAAGTTGCTGAATCAGGAATTCCCAAACCCATCATCTGGTTGATAGCATCAAATTCGTGCGTGAGCAAGTCGCCACTCAACCCTGTGCTGTAATCCCACCAGCAACGCCAGCGGAAGAATCTTTCAAGGCTGAATTTATCGCGGCTGTCAGGACCGACAAATTTCGCCAACCCTTTTGAAGTCATGTAATCCATGTATTCCTTTACTCGGTCTGGATCTCCTTCAAACTGCTTCCAATCAATGGTTTTGGGATTTGCATCGGCATGAATCGGGTAAACCCATGCGCCGTTCGGGTCGTTGCGGTTAGTGCTGGTTTCAATTAGCGTGACAGGTCCCAAAAGCCCTTTCTCGATGATTTCTTTGCCTCGTTTATTGGTCTCAATCTGTCGGTTTTGGTGCCCGAGCTGGAAAACCAGTTTACTGTTCCGTACCACTTCTCTCAAAGCGTAGGTTTCTGGTACTGTCCATGTTAGCGGTTTTTCCACATATACGTGCTTGCCTGCTTTGATGGCATCAATAGCCATTGTTCCGTGCCAGTGGTCAGGTGCGGCAATTATAACAGCATCAACATCCGGTGCAGCCAGCAGATCTTTATAATTCAGGTAACGCTTTGGTTTTCCGCCATACTGTCCGTTTATCCCTTCACGGTGAATGTTGGAACCTGCACTGATTGCTCTTTCGGCATATGTGTCAAAAATATCGCAGACGGCAGTGATTTTTATGTTGAGATTCTCCTGTTCTACAAAATCTTTGTATCGGGTATCTTTTGAATTTCTTTTAGCAGCGTCTTTCAGCTCCTGAACTTTTTCCGGAGTAGTAAAACCAATGGCCTGCATCAGGTCGAAACCGCGTATTCCTATTCCTATGATTCCCAATCTGACAACATCTCCGTCGGAAATTTTCGCAGGTTCAGGGTTTTCCTGGAAGTGAAACATCTCGGAAACAAACCGATTGGATCGTTCGCGTTTTGTTTTTTTGTAAACACCGTATGCCATAGCACCCAACACAGGCACAGTAGCAAGAGTTTTCAGAGCTTCACGTCTTCCATTGGAAATGTGTTGATCTGAATTTTCCGGTTTAGTATTTTTCTTGTTTTCTTGATTTTCTATTGTCGACATTGGGTACGGTCCTCTCAATCTTTTTTGTTCTTAAAAATATATCTGTCCAGTCCTATCCGTTTCGCTGTGGGGAAAACCATCAGCACGATTGCGGCGCACATCATCACAATATTCTTATTAATCCACAAATAGGAACCTTCCGGTGGAAGCAGATAAGAAGCATTCAATGACGCAGGATGAGATAAATAGTAAAGCCCAAGCAGTGAAACAGCACCTATGTATCCTATTTTTTCAAACAATCCCAGGATCAGCAGCAATCCGATAAGGACAAGCGCATACATATTTATTGCATCCACAATCGGCATCAGTGCCTGATTTTGCCCCAAAGCCTTAAATACATTTCTGAAAATTCCGTGCGAATCCATGAGGTAGCCATAGGATGTCCAGCCTGGAGAAAGGAGTTTTGCCAGCCCTTCATACAAAAAATACCAACCAATGGTAACTCTCAATACGACTAACCAAAGTAACTGAGAATTACTATAGTTGTTGTAATACTTTTTTATCATAAATAAATACTATTTGTGCAATATGCTTTTTTTAAAGCATTTTAGATGCAAAGATATTAAATTTTTATTGTTTAGCAGTCAGAATTTTTCAAAAAAAAGTGGTTTTATTTGTAGTGAAAAATCCAGTCATGGGCAGAATCTGGATTAGTTGATAATGAATAGAGAAAGTTATATTAACTGAAGTGGTAAATGGATTTGTTGAAAAAAAAGAAAGGTAGTCAATTTGACTACCAATCCTTGTTAACCTTAAATCTAATACTATGAAAAAATCACATTACAAAAATAAAGTCTTTTAATGAAATAAAGTCGAA
>CAZIRA010000036.1:0-20805 GCA_964541615.1 uncultured Paludibacter sp. | reverse complement strand
TTTTCATGGCAAAACCACCCCCCGGAGCCATTTTTATGGTCATTCTTCTATCAGTAGGAATATCGATAACTTCTTTTCTGAAATCTTGAGCAGAGCGGTGTGCATTTACTCCATCACGGAAAATTTCGGCCTGGAAATTTCCATTTCCCAAAAAAGACAAATCCAAATCCAGTGTACGAGCATCCCAGTTGGTCATTGAGCCGAGATACCACTCATTTCCCGATCGGCGAGCTATGGTCACATATTTCGATATTTCACCATTCAGCGCTAATGTTTCCTCCCAAATCGTAGGGATTTCAGCAATGAATTTAGTGCAGACAGGCTCTGCCATGTAGTTTGAGGGGTTATCACAAAGCATATTAAAAGGCGATTCAAAAATCACATATTGCGCAAGCTGTCTGCACCGAGTTCCTTGGCTCATCGGTTGCGAATTCACAGGTCTGTAACTGCTTCTGGTGGCATTACGCATGGCTCCCTGCGTGTAGTCCATCGGTCCGGCAACCATCCGAATAAACGGAATGGTGACATCGTACGTTACCTGATCAACCGAAGAATCTGACCACTTCATCTGTTCCAGTCCATGTACGCCTTCGAAATTGATCACATTAGGGTAGGTATGTTGTAATCCGGTTGGTTTATATGTTCCGTGAAAATCGAGCAGCATGTGGTATTTGGCGGCAATCTGAGCTGCCTTGTGATGAAAATCAACCATTGCCTGATCGTCTCTATCCATAAAATCGACTTTAAATCCTTTGATTCCCATTTCAGAAAAATGCTTGCACACTTTTTCAATATCACGGTTGAATGCCCAATATCCGGCCCATAGTATCAAATCAACATTTTTTGATTTTCCGTAAGCCACAAGTTCTTCCAACTTTATATCTGGTACCACCTGAAACAAATCGGCCTGCAAATTCACTGCCCAACCTTCGTCCAAAATCACATATTCAATGCCGTTTTGAGAGGCAAAATCGATGTAATATTTGTAAGTATCGTTATTGATTCCAGCTTCAAAATCTACTCCCCGGATATTCCAATCGTTCCACCAATCCCAAGCTACTTTTCCGGGTTTAATCCATAATATATCATTCAGCTGATTTTTTGTGGCTAATTTGTAAACCATGTCAGAATCGGCCAAATCAGCATCTTTTTCAGATACAATCAAAGTACGCCATGGAAAATTGGTTTTACCCTCACATTTTGCAATGTAGTTTTCACTGGTCAGAACCAATCCCTGGAGCATATTGTGACCACCTTGCTTTATCTCTTTTGGATGTGGAGCAAATACTGCCGAAAGGGTACTGTTACCCTTCGGATTATTCAGATACATTCCTGGATAATTCAGCAAATCTGCTTCTGTGATACAGATTTTTTTGCCATTTACACCTTCAACAACCAATGGAAGAAATGAAAGCTTCTTTGGATTTGCTTTATTCAGATCGATGTAATTGTAGGTATTCTCAAAAGAATTAAAAAATTGCTGGCTGAATGAAGCGTTTTCATGCTTGTTCACATAAGCTAAAAAAGCCCTGGAATTATGCGGAAAATTAAAATCTGCCAGTTCGTTCTCAACAAAAAAAGGTTTCTTGAAATTGGTAATAAATCGGTACGCAACTCCGTCGTCATAAGCTCTGAAAATCACATTGTAATCGCCTGAAAAGCTAAGATTCAATTCGTTGTAATGATTGCTAACCTTGTTTTTCTTGTAAATTACTGCATCAATGGTTTCGTTGACCGTTTTTCTAGCAGTTTTTTTAACCTTTGCATTTACAGCTAAATTACGTCCATCTGTCAACTTCATTGAAATTGGAGATTTTTCGAGAAGTAAATCGCCATTGTGGCTTACTGAATAGGTCAGCTGATTTCCTGCCGAAATTTCTATTTTCAACTTTCCATTTGGAGAAACTAAATCATACTGCTTCTGAGCAAAAGCCGTAATCGAAAAACAAAGTAAAGTTAAAGCAACAAAAAATGATTTTTTCATGTGATTATTATTAATGATTTTTCTAAGGTCAGTTGATTTCGATGACAAACGAAAATCTCATGCAATCATACTTTTGAAATCAAACGAAGATTGACATGCATTTAAAAACATTTTGTGATTATCAGCTATTCGAACAACGATTTCACAAATTCTTCCTTGTTAAACACCTGCAAATCGGTCATTTTTTCTCCCAAACCTATGTACTTTACCGGAATTTTGAATTGGTCTGAAATGCCGATAACTACGCCGCCTTTTGCGGTTCCGTCCAATTTTGTCACCGCAAGTGCATTCACTTCGGTAGCTTTGGTAAACTGCTTGGCTTGTTCGTATGCATTCTGACCGGTAGATCCATCCAAAATAAGTAAAATCTCATGTGGTGCATCAGGAATAACTTTCTGCATCACGTTTTTGATTTTGGTCAGTTCGTTCATCAGATTGATTTTGTTGTGAAGGCGTCCTGCAGTATCGATTATCACTATATCGGCGTTGTTTGCTTTCGCAGAAGTGAGCGTATCAAACGCAACAGAAGCCGGATCGGAACCCATGCTTTGTTTCACAACAGGCACTCCTACCCTTTCTCCCCAAATAACCAATTGGTCTACTGCGGCCGCACGGAAAGTATCTGCAGCTCCCAGATAGACTTTCTTACCGGCCTCTTTGAAGTGATAGGCCAACTTACCGATTGTCGTTGTTTTACCAACTCCATTCACGCCAACCACCATTATCACGTAAGGTTTCACAGGAAGCGGTTCGTCAAAGTCTTTCACCTGGGTACCGTTATTTTCTGACAAAAGTCCTGCAATTTCCTCCTGCAAGATTCTATTTAGTTCACTGGTATTCAAATATTTATCGCGAGCCACACGCTCTTCGATACGTTCGATAATGCGGAGTGTAGTCTCTACGCCTACATCAGAAGTAACAAGAACTTCCTCCAGGTTGTCCAGCACTTCATCATCCACTTTCGATTTTCCGGCTACAGCCCTCGAAAGTTTTGAAAACACATTCTCCTTGGTTTTTGCCAAACCTTGGTCGAGCGTTTCTTTCTTTTCTTTATTGAATAATCCAAAAAAAGCCATTGTAATTAGTTTTAGTTTGCCGTTTCAATTTTAAATTATACGCATTATACAAAATTAATTCTTTTTTGAGTAATATCAAAAAAAAAATCCTTTCATCGTTATAATGAAAGGACTTCCTTTATTTCATCAGACAAATTATTTTGCCAAATAGTCTTTTACTTTGTCATTGTGAACCATTTCTTCCTGGAACACATATGCACCGGTTTTAGGCGATTTAACCATTTTAATCACCTTGGAGAAGGTACGACCTTCACCCTTTTGCATACTTGCAACCGCCTTCTTTGCCATTGTTTAATCTCCTATTTAATTTCTTTATGAACAGTCATTTTTTTCATGATGGGGTTGTATTTTTTCAACTCCATTCTACCTGGGGTGTTTTTTCTGTTTTTTGTAGTGATATAACGTGAAGTTCCCGGCAGACCACTTTCTTTATGTTCAGTACATTCCAGAATAACCTGTACTCTTGCTTCTTTTGTTTTCTTTGACATATTAAGTTCCCCCCTATATTATAAGTAACCTTTATCAGCAGCTTTTTTCAACGCTGCATCCAATCCAACTTTATTAATGGTACGTAATCCGGCTGCGGAGATTCTTAAATCAATCCACATATCTTGCTCTACCCAATAGAACTTTTTTCTGAATAAATTCACATCAAACGTACGTTTGGTACGACGTTTAGAGTGTGAAACATTATTCCCTACCATTGCTTTTTTACCGGTAATTTGACAAATCTTTGACATCGCTGTATCTCTTAATTTTTATCTTATATTTTTTCTCAAAAACAGTGTGCAAAATTAGTGTTTTCTTTTTAATCCTGCAAATAATCTTTGAAATATTTTTTAATTTCTGATATTTAACATTTTAACTTTGCCTCAACAATTCAATTGCCATCATCAGAGCGGCAGTTGATGATCTTTCGATGATTACTTCACGTGGAAAATTACCAAATCCATATCTTTTGCTCTCCACTTTTTCACCAAACGACACGGCAATCCAAACTGTACCTACTGGTTTTTCCTGCGTTCCGCCCGATGGACCGGCAATTCCAGAGATAGCTACCGAAACATTCGTTTTCAGAAGCTTTCGTACTCCGACGGCCATTTGCTCCACCACCTGCTGGCTTACAGCTCCAAATTCATTCAAATCATTTTCTGAAACTTGTAGAATTTCAGCTTTCACCGAGTTATGATATGCTACAACGGAACCTTTGAAAATGTCCGAACTTCCCGGAATCAACGCAATACGGTGAGCAACATTTCCTCCTGTACAGCTCTCTGCCGTGGATATTGTCAGGTTTTTCTCCCTCAAAATTTCGGACAGTGTATTTTCGATAGGCAGATCGTTTTCAGCAACAATAGCATTTCCCAGCAAAGTTTTCAATCCTTCAAACTGACCAGAAACTTCATTTTCAAGTAGATTTTGATCTGAATGAGCACCGCTCAATCTTAGTTTTACAATCCCAAAACTGGGCAGATATGCCAAATGAAGAAATTCGGGCAGCGAGTTTTCCCATTCAGCGATTTTCAACGCCAATGCTGACTCTCCAAAACCGTAAACCTGCACTGTTTTGTGAATGATATTCTGAGCTTCAAAAGTATTTTTCAATCGATAAATTATCTCATTTTCCATCACAGTTTTCATCTCAAAAGGTACGCCCGGCATCGAAACAATCACTTTCCCGTCTTTCTCAAACCACATCACCGGCGCCGTTCCAACAATGTTTTGAATCACCGTGCATTTCTCTGGAACCATAGCCTGAAGCCTGGTCAACTCATTCATAACCGAAGGCCGGTGCTTAAAAAGAGATTCAATGTTTTGATAAACCGACTCTTCAAAAATCATCTGCGTGTCAAAATAGTGACAAAGTGCAAGCTTGGTTATGTCATCTTTAGTAGGTCCCAACCCACCTGTTATCAGCACAATCTCACTTTCGTTGAGTGCATGATCAAGGGTTTCCAAAATTTGAGTCTCTTCATCGTGAATGGAAACAATACTTTTGACCGGAAAACCAGCTTTGTTCAGTTCCACGCTCATCCAGGCAGAATTTGTATCCAAAATCTGTCCAATCAGGATCTCATCACCAATGGTAATTATTGTAACTGATGTTTTTTTCACTTATGATAAAGTTTCGTCGTTGATGTGATCTTCAATATTGATATTTTATAAAAAATAATGAAGAATATAAAGTTAATTTCTCCTTTTGAAATGCTTGTTTTTCTACCCGCTATTACTTTTGAGAATTGTTAAATTCATCAGCGGCAATTCCCAGCTGATCGTACCATTCACTCCCAAACTGTCTGATCAGCGGCTCTTTCAGGAATTTATAAACCGGCACATTTAGATTTTGACCGTTAGTCCTTGCACAATCGCACACGTTCCATCGGTGGACATTCACGGCGGTCAAATCGTTGAATTTCTGCAAACGAACCGGATACAAATGGCAGGAAATTGGTTTGTAAAAATCTATTCGATCTTCACGATATGCTTTCTCAATGGCGCATTTCCATATTCCGTTCATTTCCTTGAATGCAAAAACACATTCTTTGCGCCCTACAATTGATGTTACAGGCTCACCATCATCATCAATATAATAAACTCCCTGTTTTTCGATGACTTTTTGCGATGATTTTGGAAGATCCTCCCAAACATGTGGAAGCACCTCCTCCAACTTTCCGATTTCATCTTTTTCGAGCGGCGCTCCGGCATCGCCTTCTACGCAGCAGATTCCTTTGCAGGCGAATAAATTGCAGACAAATCGCTCTTCGAGCAAGTCAAGGCTGATTAGAGTATTATCAATTTGCAACATCAGATTTTTTCTAAGAATTTTCTATAAAATATTTTGAAAAGAGCATGAATTATCAGGATAACTTCTACTTAGGATTTTCAGTCTCACTTTGATCTTTCAACTGCGGTAGTCCTACATGGTATCTTACAGCTAAAATACGAATTACGATGACGGCAATCACACTGATAATCTGAGTGGTGATGGGTGCCATATCTAATTTGATGCAAGCATAAAACACCAAACCACCTAAAATTGAAGCGATTGCATAAATATCTTTTCGCAGGATAAGTGGAACCTGGTTGATCAGCACGTCACGAATAAGTCCGCCGACAGAACCTGTAATCATTCCCATTGAAATGGCAATCCACATCGGAAAACCAAGTGAAAGAGCTTTGTCAATGCCTACTACCGTGAACAATCCAAGTCCGATCGCATCAAAAATAAAAAAAGTGTATTGGAGCTTTACCACCCATTTTCCAAAAACAATTACAAACAAAAGCGCCAATCCCGTCACAACTAAGTACGACGGCTGAGTCATCCAAAAAGGAGAAACTCCCAGCAAAAGATCACGCGTGGTACCGCCACCGATGGCAGTTACCAGACCTACTACATAAGCGCCAAACCAGTCGAACCGTTTGGCGGCAGCCATCCTGATACCACTTATGGCAAAAGCAAAAGTACCCAGGTAGTCCAGTATATTAATGAATGTCAGCTCCATAAGACAGAAAAAAGCGTATCAAAAGTCACCGTTCTGATACGCTTAAAAATTTTCGTTTACCTTTCAATTATTGAGGTTGGCTTTCAGCCGGCTGTTCTGCAGGTTGCTGGTTTGGATCTACAGCTTGCGGAACTTCACCGAAATTAGGCACTGCTGTTCCTTCTTGAACCTGACGGCTGATATCTGCTGATTGGCCTTTGATAGCTGATTCTTGTCCAGTTGGTACAGAGCTTGAAGAACGAACTCCAACGGCAAGAATAGAAAGCACAACCATGAAAATAGCTAATCCCCAGGTTGCTTTTTCAATAAAATCGGTAGTTTTGCGAACTCCCATGAATTGGTTTGAAGATTGGAAGCCAGCTGCCAAGCCGCCGCCTTTTGAATTTTGAACCAAAACCACCAAAGTGAGTAAAATTGCTGCTATGATTATCAGAACAATTAACGTTGTGTACATATATAACTAAGTTTTTATTATTTTTTTCAAAAATCGAATTTGGTCTGCAAAGTAAATACTTTTTTTTGGATTAATCAAATATAATTTTTCTAAAATTTCAATCGCTTCCTTGTATTTCTTTTCTTTGATAAATGTTTTTGCCTGAACTTCGTATTCCTTAAAGTTATTTTCAATTTCAAATACTTCGTTCGGCTGTTTTTTCACACCATCATTTTCCGTCGCTGCTGATGCTTTGGAATCTACTCTGTTTTCAGGTTTAGACTGCATCAATTCTCGTGCAGCTTTCAGTCTTTCAGCAAGGGTTTGCAAAGAACCACGCATATTTTCATCCTTATTTTCAATGATATCTATCATATCAAAATAGCTACCCGACATCGAAGCTCTGTCCTTAGCATTGGCTGCTCCTTTTCCTATTTCTTCCGGATGAATGAAGAAAAATAAATTCCGTCTATTGGCAGCGTAAAGTGCCGTTTTTCTCAGCTCACTGCTGTAATAAACGCTGTTTGAAGCATGAAGTGATTTCAAATACATCCATCTCGATACCCCAAAATAGGGATATTTCTCCGTAAGTTCTCTCAGGGCACTTTGATGCGACTCCTCAATCGAACCGGGATTTCTTAATAGCTGTATGAAATTTTCGTAAGTCATTTTATTTTAATGCCGGATGTTTGGCTGTGTCAAACTAAGTTCTCTTAACCCGAAACATGAAACTAAAAAAATCACCATCTTGCTACAGTATCATTGTAGATTTTATCCACAATTTCTTTCACCAAAATATCCATCAGCTCACCTTCTACGTCGCTCAACATTCTGTTACTGTCAAATAATTGCGAAGCAGAATAGCGGGTTTCGAAATCCTGTTCAGGATTTTTTGTATCTGTAAAACGGACATTGATTGTCAGTGTCAGTTTTGTTTCAGAAGCGTACGAGTCGGCACTAATAGCCATAGCCTGAAGCTGATAGCCAACAATTTCACCTTCCAAATGCATATCACCTCCATCGCGCAGCATCATTAATTTCGTGGAACGGGTATATTTATCTTTTAGTGCTTCAGTAAAAAACTGCGACAAAGTAGGATTAACCAATTCGGCATTGTTTGGAAAATCGACAATCGAAATGCTTTTGTATTTGGAATAATCGAGCGATCCTCCTGTGAAACCGTAAGTAATTTTACAGCCGGAAACAAAAAGCAGTACAACCATCAAAGTGGCGAATTTAATATTTCTATACATATAATATCTGTATGTTGGGCTATGCTTCAATATCGTATTCTTTAATTTTACGGTACAGTGTCCGTTCAGAAATCTTGAGTTCTTTAGCAGCAAGTTTTCTGCGTCCACGGAATTTATCAAGCGTACGGATAATCATTTGCTTCTCCATGTCAGCGAGGGTTACAACTTCCTGGTCTTCATGGTCTTCCTGGTCTTCATGATAATCCTCAAAATCCTGAATCAGTTCCACGTCATCCACGTCTCCAAACTTGCTTGAAGAATCGTGAGTAAGATAATCGGCTGTATGCACCGTTGTCGACGCAGGAATATTATCTGCGGGATGGTGAATGATAGTTGGACCGACGCTCGTTTCATTGATATGCATATGTTGTTCAGCCATCAGTTTGTTTACCACTTTTTTCAGTTCTACCATGTCCTTTTTCATATCAAAGAGAACCTGATACAAAATTTCACGTTCACTGCTGAATGTTTTTCCTTCCGATTTCTCTGCTGAAAAGACTGCGGGTAGCTTTTCCATGTTTTCGTTTGGCAGATACGAGCGGAGAATTGAGGCTGAGATATCGCGCTGCTGTTCAATCACAGAAATCTGCTCGGTCACGTTCTTCAGTTGGCGCACATTTCCATTCCAGTAATAATTCATCAACACATGCTTTCCATCATCTGTAAGTCGGATCGGAGGCATCTTGTATTTGTCGGCAAAATCAGAAGCAAATTTTCTGAAGAGCAGCGGTATATCTTCTTTCCGCTCTCTCAACGGCGGAATGTAAATCGGCACAGAATTCAATCTGTAGTACAAATCCTCACGAAAACGGCCGTCTCTGATAGCCTGTGGCACATTCATATTGGTAGCAGCCACTACGCGAACATCAGTTTTCAACGTTTTTGAAGAACCCACTTTTATGAATTCACCCGTTTCGAGCACCCGGAGTAATCGAACCTGCGTTGATAAAGGCAATTCGGCCACTTCATCCAAAAAGATAGTTCCACCATCTGCCACTTCGAAATATCCTTTTCGATCGGCTGTAGCACCTGTAAATGAGCCTTTTTCATGTCCGAAAAGCTCTGAATCGATCGTCCCTTCGGGAATGGCACCACAGTTCACAGCAATATAAGGACCATGTTTCCGATAGCTGTTGCTGTGGATTATTTGTGGAAAATTCTCCTTCCCTACTCCACTCTCACCCGTGATAAGCACAGATAGATCTGTCGGCGCTACCTGCACCGCTACATCGATAGCACGGTTCAGGGCATTGGAATTCCCAATGATTCCAAATCGTTGTTTTACTGTCTGTAATTCAGATTGTTTCATTTTAAATTAAAGCTAATGTAAAAACAGATTTTTGTAAAATTAAAATAACTGACAATTTGACCTGCATTACGCTGACAAAATTACAACTTTTTTTAGGAAAATGCTATTTAAAATAGATTAAAAAAGGATTGTCGAATTTTGAAGAATGTTTAAAAGCAGATATTGGTGCATATTCAAATTACAAATTCAAAATTAATTTATATATTTGTACCATTATACTCAAAAAATAGTACTAAATGAACACGCATTCTTCGAATTACATTATTCGGGAAATTACTCCACTATCTGACAAAGACTGCTTTTACCTTGCAGAAAGGCGGAAAACCGAATTTACCTACCCGCTCCACTCACACTCTGAGTTTGAACTTAATTTCATTGAGAATGCTTCTGGAATAAGGCGTATAATCGGCGATTCAGTAGAAATCATCGGCAATTATGATTTAACTCTGGTGACGGGCGAAAAATTGGAGCATGTATGGGAACAGCACAAGTGCACTTCCAAAAATATCCGAGAAATTACGATTCAGTTTTCATCAGACCTTTTTCTGGGTAACTTACTGAACAAAAACCAGTTCAGCACTATCAGGAAGATGTTTGAAGATGCTAAGAAAGGAATCTGTTTTCCAATGGAAGCAATCATGAAAGTTTATTCTATGATCGACACGCTTGCTTCTGAAAAAGAAGGATTTTATTCGGTCATTAAATTTCTCACAATTCTCTATGAATTATCATTGTGTGACAATTACAAAATACTCTCCAGTTCTTCATTTGCCAACATTGAAGATGCTTCGGACAGCAGAAGGATTTTAAAAATATACGAATACATAAACGAGCATTACAAGGATCCTATCCGGATGGAAGAGTTAGCTGGGGTTGTGGGCATGTCATACGTTTCGTTCAGCCGTTTTTTCAAACTCCGTGTGGGGAAAACCATCTCGGACTACATCATCGACATAAGACTGGGACACGCCAGCAGACTACTCGTTGACACCACAAACTCAATAGCAGAAATTTGTTACGACTGTGGGTTCAACAACCTTTCAAATTTCAACCGTATTTTCAAAAAGAAAAAAGACTGTTCACCCAAAGAGTTTAGAGAAAATTTCAGAAAGAAGAAAGTAATAATTTAACATTAGAGTTGAAATAGTATTACTATTAGATAAATAATGCAAATATTTTGTCATTAATAATTGATTAATTTGCATATTCGTTAACACTAATATCTAAAAAAATACTATGAAACAACGATTTCTTTACATCTTGTTGTGCGTTGTACTTGCATGTTCATGCACCAATGCCAACAAGACAGAATCCGCTGAGGATCAACTTTCCGAAAATAAAACATCAGTAGAACTTAATGGAAAACTTGCTGTAAAAGGAGTGAATCTCGTCAATGAGCAAGGCGAAACCACCGTGCTGAAAGGAGTAAGCTACGGCTGGCACAACTGGTGGCCAAGATTTTACAACGACTCCACCGTCACACTTTTTGCAAATGAGTGGAACTGCAACATAGTACGTGCATCCATGGGTGTAGGCCCGACCGATTCTTACCTTGACAATCCTGAATTTGCCAAGCAATGCGTCACAAAAGTGGTTGACAGTGCTATTAAAAATGGAATTTATGTAATTATTGACTGGCACAGTCACCAGGTTCACACCGACGAAGCCGTTGCATTTTTCAAAGAAATGGCAACAAAGTACAAAAACTATCCCAACGTAATTTACGAAATTTTTAATGAGCCGGAAGGCGACCGCTACACCTGGGCAGAAGTGAAAGAGTACTCCGAAACTTTGATTAAAGCCATCAGAGAAATTGACAAAGAGAATATAATTCTTATTGGATCGCCCCACTGGGATCAAGACATCCACATTGCTGCCGACGATCCGATTGTTGGCTATAATAATATAATGTACACACTCCATTTTTATGCAGCTACTCACGGAAAGGGACTTCGAGATAATGCCGATTACGCCATCAGCAAAGGATTACCGCTGTTTGTGTCTGAGTGCGCAGGCATGGAAGCTACCGGAAACGGCCCTATCAACTACACTGAATGGAAAAACTGGCTGGATTGGATGGGGAAACACTCCATCAGTTGGGTAGCCTGGTCTGTTTCGGATAAAGACGAAACCTGCTCCATGCTTCAAAAAAGTGCCTCTTCAACTGGTCCGTGGACTTCCGCAGATATCAAAGAATGGGGAAATGTGATTAAAACAGAATTGACAAAATAGTATTATAATATTTAACATTAAAGATATTTTTATCATATATTTTAAGTAAATACTATTTTAATATCACTAATCATCATTTGCAAATCAAACATTTAACATCGATTAAACCTGCAATGCTTGATTTTCATTAAAAATTAAAATAGTATCATCATAAGATAAAATTATACTTGAAATCACATTTTTGACAATCTAACTTTGCAATCAGAAATTAACTTTAATATTTAATAACACGAAAAAGAAAAACTTATGAAGAACATTTTAATGTTATTTATGGCTCTCTTAATGAGCTTACCAATCGTGGCACAACAGCGGAGAGTATCCGGTGTTGTTGTGGATCAGAAAGACGGATCGGCCATAATTGGAGCAAATGTGTTGGAAAAAGGAACCCGAAACGGCGCTGTAGCAGACGTGAACGGCAACTTTTCCCTAAATGTTACTTCTTCAAATCCTACACTCGTGATCACCAGCATTGGTTACAAAACGCTGGAAATGAGTATTGGAAACCAAACCAGCTTGAGAATTTCGATGGAAGACAAAACTGCTGAGCTGGAAGAAGTAGTAGTGGTAGGATATGGAACTATGAAAAAAAGCGACCTCTCGGGTGCATCGGTTTCTGTTGGCGAAGAAAAGATCAAAGGATCAATCATCACCAACCTCGACCAGGTATTTCAAGGACGCGCTGCCGGGGTAACTTCGGTAATTACTTCCGGTGCTCCCGGATCTTCAGTTTCTATCCGCGTACGTGGTCAATCTACCATTAATGCCAATGCTGAACCTCTCTATGTAATTGACGGAGTGATTGTTCAAGGTGGTGGTAACAGTGGTTCATCGTTCGGATTGGGAGATGCGCTGGGTAACGGTAGCACATCTACTATTTCTCCTCTTTCCACCATCAGTCCGTCTGACATTGTTTCTATGGAAATCTTGAAAGATGCTTCTGCAACTGCTATTTATGGTGCACAAGGCTCAAACGGTGTGGTTCTTATTACTACCAAAAGAGGTAAAGCCGGAGAAGCTAAATTTTCTTATGAAGGCATGACCGGATGGCAGCGTCAAGCTTCCAGATTGGACATGATGAATTTGAGGGAATTTGCAGAATTCAGCAATTCTGTATCTGCCGAAAGTAATTCCAGAGATACACGTCCGGAATTTCAAGATCCAAGTTTGCTCGGCGTAGGAACTAACTGGCAAGATGCAATCTTTAGAATTGCTCCGATGAATCAGCATCAAATTTCTGCACAAGGCGGAACAGATAACATCAAATACTACGTTTCAGGCTCTTACCTGAATCAACTAGGAACAATAGTCGGCACAAAATTCAACCGTTATTCTTTCAGAACCAACCTGGATGCACAGCTGAAAAAATGGTTGAAACTCGGAGTAAACGCCATGTTCTCCATGACCAATGAGAGAATCGGACTTGCCGACAGTGACGAAGGTATCGTAAAATACTCACTTCTTACTCCTCCCGACATACCTATTTACAACCTCGACGGCTCTTACGCCAGCGTAATACGTGAAGGATATACCCGCATCAATCCGATTGCCATGGCGTTGGATGAAGACATTTTACTGGGAAGGAAAAAATTGGCGGGAAGCATTTTCGCTGAAATAAACCCTTGGAAACCACTCGTATGGCACACAGAACTCGGTTACGACATCGGTTCTTCCCGCGGCGAACGATTTGAGCCTGCTGTGACTTATGGAAACTGGAGCAGGGACAAAAACATGAGTGCCATTCAGAAAAATGACAACCTTTTCTGGCAGTTCAAAAACTACTTAACCTACTATGGAAAAATTGGCGAAATGCACAATTTCACCGCGATGCTGGGACAGGAAGTTTGGGAATCGAAATGGGAATACCAGGGGATTTCATCCACGGGACTTCCATCCAACGACATCCACAATCCAAGCTTGGGTTCCGACCCGAAAATCAGCTCAGGATTTGGTAGCGGAGCAATGGTTTCTTTCTTTGGACGCGGCACATATAACTACAGCGACAAATATATGGGAACTTACACGTACCGTTACGACGGTTCGTCAAATTTCGGCCCCAAAAATCGCTGGGCTGGCTTTCACTCTTTGGCCGCATCCTGGCGCTTCAGCAACGAAAATTTCTTCGCTTCTCTCCTACCTGTTGTAAATAATGGTAAACTCCGTGTAGGCTGGGGACAAACCGGTAACTCCAACATTGGTGGTTATGCCTGGGGAGCAGCTATTTCCAGAATGCCATCAGGACTCGGACTAGGCTACCGCCAAAGCAACCTGGCAAACCCATACATCAAATGGGAAACACAGGAACAATGGAACTTGGGTATCGACCTGAATTTCTTCAACGACCGGATAGGATTGGTTGTAGATGTTTACGACAAAACTTCCAGCGACATGTTGATGCCTCTGCAATTACCATCGTACATGGGAACGCGCGGTAACGGATCTTCTGCTTTGGCATCGCCGAGAGGAAACTACGGTACCATTAATAATAAAGGTCTTGAATTTACCCTCAATACAAGAAACTTCAAAGGTGAATTTGAATGGGACACTGAATTCCAGATGTCATTCAACAAAAATAAATTGCTAGCCCTGGACGGAACAGACGCTGTACAAATTGAAGGTTACGGACAATGGAGCGATGTTGTGACATTATCAAAAATCGGCGAACCGCTTTACAGCTTCTACGGCTACGAAGTGGAAGGAATCTACCAAAACCTGGAAGATCTTCAAAACTCAGCAAAAGCTGAAAAATATCCTTCAAACGGAGTTTTCAACCGTTGGAATACGGTTTGGGTGGGCGACGTGAAATTCAAAGACATAAGCGGACCTGACGGAAAACCTGACGGAGTTGTAAACACCTACGACCGCGTGAACATAGGCTCTCCAATGCCAAAATTTACCTACGGTATGACCAATACTTTCCGCTACAAAAACATGGATTTGTCGGTATTTATCAACGGATCATACGGAAATAAAATCTTCAACTACATGGGAATGGAACTTACCGGCATGACCAGCACTTGGAATAACCAGCTGAGACTTGTTACCGACCGTGCACGCATGGAGCCGATTGACCCGAACAAAACCTATCCTATCACTGACAACGGAGGAAATACCGTTTGGAATTGGTTTGATGACATCACAAACGTGAAGGTTACCAATCCGGGAACTAACGTGCCTCGCGCCATGTACAACGACCCGAACGACAACAACCGTATCAGCAACCGCTACATCGAAGATGGATCTTATCTGCGTATCAAAAACATCACATTCGGATACAATCTGCCACGCAACCTGATCAAAAAAATATCAGTAGAAAATGTACGCGTTTATGCCAACATTCAAAACCTGCATACTTTCACCAAATACTCGGGATATGACCCTGAAGTAGGTGCCAGCACAGCCAGTTCGAATGTATACGGACTTGATAACGGCCGTTATCCATCGCCGCAGATCTATTCTTTTGGTATCAATTTATCATTCTAACCATTAATTACACACAAATATGAAAAGATTAAATATTATAAAAAGCCTGTTTATAGCACTGCTTTTGATGGTTGGAGTTTCTTCCTGCGAAGATTTTCTTACTCGTCCGACCATTGACAATTATACATTAGACGGCTTCTACCAAACCGACGAACAATGCTTCCAGGCTGTAAATCCGGTTTACAATTCGCCTTGGTACGACTTCCAACGCGGTTTCTTCAAAGTAGGTGAAGTCCTTTCCGGAAACTATTATTGGGGACAATCACCCTATCTGACCTTTACGATCAACTCTACCGATGCCGACTTAGTAAACATGTCTGCTTCGCTTTGGTCGGTAAATGCATATTGCAACGGTATCATCGAAAACATTGATATGAAATCGGGCAAAGACGTATCTCAAGCCACGAAAAATACGGTAAAAGGTGAAGCCCTGGTTTGGAAAGCAATGACCTATTTCTACCTGGTGCGTACTTTTGGAGCAGTTCCAATCGTTCACAATAATTCTGCAGAAATTGCTGCTGGAAAATACAATCAAGTATTTAAAGCTACCATTCCAAATGTGTATCAGTATATTATAATGACATTGGAAAAAGCAATCGAGTGGCTACCAGAAAAAAATCAACCCGGTCGAATTGACAAATATTCTGCTTACGGACTACTTTCAAAAGTATATTTGACAAAATCCGGCTACGGAATGTCAGGCTCCAGAAATGCTGACGATCTGGCAAAAGCAGCTGAATATGCCAAGAAAGTCATTGATGATAGCGGACGTACTTTGATGCCGGTTTATTCCGATATTTTCCGTTTGAAAAATAATTTCAGCGAAGAAAGTTTGTTAGCATGGCATTGGGTTGTTTCCAATCAGTGGACATCTCAAAATACGCTTCAGTCTGACCTTGGAATAAACGGAATAGACGAATACGGCGCAACCTGGGGCGGATGGAACGGATCTTCAGTTGACTTGCAGGATGCATTTGGTGAAAATGCACTGAGCTTGTCAAGAAACGACGTGGATTCCCGACGCAAAGCTACCATGATGATGTATGGTGACAAATACGAATATTTCTGGGTGGACAAAGGCGGTTTGGATTACACCGAATTTGCTGTGAACCGTGCCGAATATGAAAGTGCTGTTGGAGCCAATGAAGTGAAACACATTGTAGGAAACGACAATGACCACGTAATCGGAATTGGAAAAAGCATGGACCGTATGGCTACCAGCTTGAGCACACATTTACTGAGACTAGCCGACGTATATCTGATTTACGCCGAAGCAGTTCTCGGCAACGGAGCTTCTACTGCTGATGCATCTGCTTTAAAAGCATTCAACGCTGTTCGCGCTCGTTCAGTTCAAGGCTACACACCAAAAACTTCTATCACCTGGGATGATATATGGAAAGAACGCAGATTGGAACTTGCCTGCGAAGGCGACCGCTGGTTCGATTATGTTCGCTGGCACTATTATGAGCCTGCAAAAGCAATTGCAGAACTGAAAGGACAAAGAAGAAATGCCTACCTGGGACTTGGCGCCTATTATAAATCTGGAATTTTGGATCCAACCGTAACACACTACGACACCGGAGCTCCAAATCCAAACGTACTCGACAACCATTTTGAGCTGCCATTCCCAGACACCGACTTGACTATGAATCCAAATCTGCTGCTTGATCCGGTAGAATTTGACCTATCAACCATTCATTATTAAACCAAAAAGAAACAATGAATATGAAAAACATGAATATAAAATCATTATTTCAGTCGTTATTGATTGCAGCTGCGATTCTTACGGGATTCACATTCCAGTCTTGCAACGATAATCCTGACAAATACGAAATGGCCGATGGTGTTCCTGAAGTATTCTACGTACGTGTTCCAGCACCAGAATCGGCAGATTCACTGCTTGTTCAGGCATTTATGGACAATACCATCTGCCTGGTAGGTAATAATTTGAGAAGCGTGAAAGAGCTTTGGTTCAATGATCAGAGAGCTTTGCTGAATTCCAGCTTCATTACCGACAACACCTTGCTGGTTACCATCCCAAAAACGATTCCAACGGTGGTTACTAATAAACTGTACATGATTACAAAAGCCAACGATACGATTCCTTACGATTTCGGAGTGCAGGTGCCTGAGCCATACGTGGCAAGAATTTCCTGCGAATATGCTCACGACGGAAGCGAAGCTGTATTATATGGCGATTATTTCATCGACGATCCGAATGTACCTCTGACAATTTCTATGGCTGGAAACATTCCTGTAACGGATATTATTTCAATTGAAAAAACTCAGGTCAGATTCAAAATCCCTTCCGGAGCTCAAAAAGGATACATCACAGTAAAATCTATCTACGGTGTAGGCCGTTCTCACTTCCAGTTCCGTGATGACCGGGGAATGATACTCGACTGGGATGTGTTGAATGCAAACGGCGGATGGCGCAGTGGAAAAGTTAAAAATACCGATCCGGCCGGAATCAGCGGAAACTACGTATATTTCACAGGAGCACTTTCCGGTGAAGCCGGAGCAGACTGGCCGGAAGACGGTTTCTCATTCAATCTTTGGGGATCGGCAAACGGACGTCCGGAAGGCGATTTGTTTGACACAGCACCAGCTGAATCAGTTTTGAAATTCGAAATCAACGTGACTCAACCTTGGGCTTCACTGGCATTGCAGATGATTTTCACGCCTTGGGCTACAAGAGACACCAACGGCTATATTGCCGATGCAAGTGTTCCGAGAGGACTTTGGAGACCATGGCAGGGAATGACCGGTGGATACACGACAGACGGCTGGGTGACAGTGGCATTCCCGCTATCAGAGTTCAAATACAAACACGACGGATCAGTGAGCGAACCTGCAGGTCCCGGAAATTACGGCGGACTTACATTCTACGTTTATCACGGCGGTATTTCAGGCACAGATTGTACTCCATACATCTGCATCGACAATATCCGCGTAGTACCTGCTGAATAAAAATCTAACCTTTTATTAAAACTTAATGAATATGCAAATTAGAATAAATACATGGACAGCATGTCTGATGATGTGCCTGTTTGTACTCACCGGATTTGGACTTTCTTCTTGCGAAAAAGAAAAAATTGATACTAAAATCATTTTAAACTCTTTCGGTCCATCTCCTGCACTCCGCGGTGGTGAGTTAAGATTTATTGGAAATAATCTGGAGAAAGTAACATCGATTATTCTACCCGGATTAAAAGAAGGTCAAACCGTAGAAGTAACCGAAATAACTGTAATCGATGAGCGTGAAATCAGAATAACCATTCCTCAGGATGCCGGCGTAGGACTTTTGACGCTGAAAACTCCAGAAGGCGACATCACCACGATTACTCCGCTCACTTACTCCGAACCAATTTCGATTGAAAGCGTGACTCCTGCTACCATAAAGGCAGGTCAAACGCTGACAATTACCGGCGATTACCTGAATTTAATTAAAAGCATCATCTTTTTTGACGGAATAGCTGTCGGCGATACGGCATTTGTTTCTCAAACAAGAAAGAAAATTGAGGTAAAAGTTCCGGCTGAAGCTCAAACAGGAAAAATTATTCTTTCGAACGGAGCTGAAATTCCGATAGAAGTCTATTCAAAAGATCCGTTAAACATCGTGCTTCCTACGTTCACTTCATTTACTCCTACAACTATTAAGCCTGGTGCTGTCTTGACCATTACAGGTAAAGACCTCGACCTGGTAAGTATGGTGGAGTTCGGTGGTGGCAAGATTATTCCTGCGTTCACTCTCAGTTCTGATGGAACTAAAATTAACATCACCGTACCTGAAGATGCACAGGAAGGAATCATTAAGCTGATCGCGAAATCGGGCGTTTATGTTGAAGGAATAGCCGACTTGAAATTAGTAATGCCTTCGAATCTGGCAGTGGTTCCAACTACCGTTAAGAACAAAGAAACGATGACTATTTCCGGCACTAACCTCGATTTGGTTTCATCGGTAATGTTTGGAGATTTGGAAGCTGAAATTTTAGAAAAATCGGCAACAAAAATCATCCTGACCGTTCCTGAAACTGCTTCTGCAAAGACTGCCACGCTGAATACACTGTCAACAATGACTGTAGAAACTCCTGAATTTGCTTACGTAGTTCCGACAATCAAAACCATGACTCCTGAAACGATTATGGCAGGTACTGATTTGACCATTACGGGAACAAATCTTGATTTGGTAAAACAAGCAAGATTCACCGGCTCATCAAAAATCGTGGATATTACGCCTGCTCCAGCCACATCAATGATTGTGACAGTTCCTACTGATGCTCTTACAGGCGTTGTAACGCTGATTACAATGAATGGAACTGAAGTAGTTTCTTCATCTCCATTGACTGTGACTGCAGCCGATATACCTGTAGTAACAAAAATGCCGGCAAGCATCAAACCTGGTCAGCTATTGGTTATCGAAGGTACAAAACTGAATCTGGTAGAAACTGTAATTTTTGCAAACGGAGTGAAAGCTACTAACTTCGGAATCCGATCGGCTACGCTGCTGGAGGTTTATGTGCCAGAAGAAGCAGCCAAAGGCGTCAATGAAATTCAATTTGTAACATTTACTGGAAAAATTATTAAAGAGACAATAACAATAAGCGGAACTGACCCTGTTATAAACACAGCATTAGTATTCTTTGACTTTGATGCGGGTGATGCTTCTATTGGTTGGAATGATGTCGGTTCTGTTGTCGGAGACACTAATAAGTATTATCATGTTGATGCAGATATGGATGGAGGATGGAAAGTTTATTTTATGCGCAACTGGGGGAAGTTTTCAACTTCTGGTATTACCGCAAGTGACGTGATTAAGCTTGATATAAATATTAAGGGAGTTGATCCTGCAATTGTACTGAAATTTAGGATGAAAGGTAGTGAAGGAGATTTTTGGTACATATGGAAAGTAGGAGAACTTTATCCGCAAGGAACATCAGACTGGATTACTGTAAAAATTCCCCTATCTTCATTTAAAGATAGCGATGGGGCAGGAACGAACACAATAACAGATCCATCCAAATTAGGAGGCGAATATGGTATTGCACACGGTTGGGGTGCTGGACATATAACGATGTCTGTTGACAATGTTCGTTTTGAGCAAATCACAACACCTTAAGGTGTTGTGATTAAATTTCCATTAATGAGTCCACTTCGATAAGTCGTTTTCCTAAAATATATCTTTAGGAGAATTCTAAAAACTCATTATTTTTCTAAAATTATTTTTTAAGTCAGTTTTTTACCAGACTATTTTTTGATATTGTTTTTTTCAAGTTTTCATTAATTTTCTTCTTGTTTTATATGTATCTGATTATGAGTTTGATGTGTTTTATCCATTTACAGACAAGACGCAGTTATCCTATGATATGGCAAGTATTTGAATTTTACGGTACATATTATAAGTCAGATTCATAAGTCCGATTGCAGCGGCAGCTCGTTTAATACCGACTGTGTGGATATACATTTGATTCATACTCTGTTCCATAAAGCCAAATATATGTTCTACGCGTGAGCGAACGCGTGATTTTTCTGTAT
>CAZIRA010000035.1:0-21130 GCA_964541615.1 uncultured Paludibacter sp. | reverse complement strand
GATATGGCGAGCATCCTTTTCTTCCTTGGAATTCTTTTGGCAGTTTCATCGCTTCAAGTTTCCGGAGTTTTGGGTTCTCTGGCTCAGTTTTTAGATGCTAAAGTAGGCAGTTTGAATGCTATTGTCATGTTAATAGGTATTGCGTCGGCTGTAGTGGACAATGTTCCACTTGTTGCAGCTTCGCAAGGAATGTACTCGCTGGCAGAATATCCGATGGACCACTACTTGTGGGAATTTCTGGCTTACTGTGCCGGTACAGGTGGAAGCATCCTGATTATTGGTTCAGCTGCCGGAGTAGCGGCGATG
Source organism: uncultured Paludibacter sp. (assembly GCA_964541615.1). Classification (GTDB taxonomy): domain Bacteria; phylum Bacteroidota; class Bacteroidia; order Bacteroidales; family Paludibacteraceae; genus UPXZ01. Next base: position 20,824 of record CAZIRA010000035.1, on the reverse strand, counting down.
GGTATGGAGAAAATCAATTTCTTCTGGTATGTAAGAAAAATCAGCTGGCTGGCACTGATCGGTTATTTTGCAGGAGCATTTTTCTACATATTGCAATATTTCTTCATTCAAGGAGTATTTTATAAATAAACACCTGACATACAGCACTTTTAATCCCCAACACATCGTTTTTGTTGGGGATTTTATTATTACAACAAACAATTAAAGAAAAAATTATCTATTATCTCACAATTTGCTAAACTTTTGTTACACAAAATTGTTACAATTAATATTTTTCAAAATATCTCAACAATCATTAACATTTAACAAACCATTTATTCATTTCTGCATGATAACTTTAATCATCATTCTATTTGCTGTGGGTTATGCGGCTATTGCTCTGGAGCATAACATCAAGATAAACAAGACAGCATCGGCGCTTCTGACCGGCGTAGTTTTGTGGGTTATTTATATTGTATCCCAGTCTGACACCGACCTGGTGAACGCCGAATTGTTGAAGCACCTGGGCGATATTTCGAGCATCCTGTTTTTCTTGATGGGTGCTATGGCTATCGTGGAGCTGATTGACAGCTACAACGGTTTTGAAGTAATTACAGAAAAAATCCGTGCAACCAAAAAGCGTTCGCTTCTTTGGATCATTGGAATTATTACGTTCTTTCTTTCGGCAATTCTCGACAACCTGACGACTACTATCGTGATGATTTCACTGCTTAGAAAGCTTATCAAAGACCACGATGAAAGACTTTTCTTTGTAGGTATCGTAATCATCGCTGCCAATGCCGGTGGAGCATGGAGTCCAATCGGCGACGTGACCACTACCATGCTTTGGATCGGCGGACAGATTTCTGCTTTCAACATTATGTCGCGCTTGTTCCTGCCAAGCTTTATTTCTCTTGCCATTCCGCTGTTAGTACTTTCATTGACTTTGAAAGGCAGCGTTGAACGCCCATTTTTGGCAACAGAAACTTACCAGCAGCTTTCACGCAAACAACAGTCGTTTATCCTTACGCTGGGGCTGAGTATGCTTATCATGGTTCCGGTTTTCAAAACCCTTACGCACCTTCCTCCTTTTATGGGAATGATGCTTGGTTTGGGTATTCTTTGGGTGGTGACAGATATGATGCATCGCAAACACACGGCAGGTCAGGCAGAAGCTGAAAATGGCAAAGGGCGTTCACTGATTGATGTTTTGACTCGTATAGACCTGCCGAGCATTTTGTTCTTCCTTGGAATTTTGTTGGCTGTGGCATCGCTCGAAGTATCAGGCATTCTACATTCGCTATCACAATTCCTGGATGAGAAAATCGGTAACCTGAACGCAATCGTAATCTCTATCGGTTTGGCTTCTGCTGTAATCGACAACGTTCCGCTTGTTGCTGCTTCGCAAGGTATGTATGACCTGGCTCAATATCCGATGGACCACTACTTGTGGGAATTCCTGGCTTACTGTGCCGGAACAGGTGGAAGTATCCTGATTATCGGTTCTGCAGCAGGAGTGGCTGCTATGGGAATGGAAAAAATCAATTTCTTCTGGTACGTAAAAAAAATCAGCTGGATAGCTTTGATTGGTTATTTCGCAGGAGCAATTTTCTACATCCTGGAATATTTCGTTACACACGGAGTGTTTTATAAATAAATTTTCCCGGACTGAATATAATGAACACTGCCTGAGTTTTGAACTCAGGCTGTGTTTTTTTAGAACCTAAAGGATTGTCATTTCGCCGCACAGATTTTTTTCCATCTGCGCTTTCACTCTCTCTCTGTCCCCGTTTTCGCCGAGCAAGTACATAAGTTTGGCTACAAGTGCTTCGGTAGTGCTGTCGTATCCGCTTATTACTCCGGCATTCAGCAGATTGAGACTGGTTTCATAGAGCCCCATTTCCACCGTACCGGTACTGCATTGTGATTTATTTACGATGATAATGCCTTTGGATGTTGCTTTTTTCAAAGCTTGATAGAACCAGTCTCCCCGTGGTGCATTTCCTGCTCCGAATGTTTCCAAAATCACCGCTTTCAACCCTTCGATATTTAATATCCCATTGACTGTATTTTCAGTAATTCCGGGGAATATTTTCAAAATAGCAATGTTTCTGTCTGTTTTTGTCCGAACACGAAGCTTGGCATTTTCATCCGCCTGATTGATGTTGTGGTTCAAAAATTTGATATGTACACCTACTTCTGCCAGTGGCGGGTAATTGAACGATCTGAATGCGCTGAAATGTTCCGATGTTTGTTTGGTGGTGCGGTTGGCACGGAATAGCTTATCTTCGAAGAAGACACACACCTCAGGAACTACAGCTTTGCCGTCTTTTTTGGCTGAAGCTATTTCTATGGCAGTAATCAGATTTTCTTTGGCATCGGTACGTAGTACGCCTATTGGAATCTGCGAACCGGTGAAAATCACAGGTTTAGTCAGTCCTGTAAGCATAAAACTCAATGCCGATGCCGAATAGGACATCGTATCGGTGCCATGAAGCACCACGAACCCGTCATAATTATCATAATGCTCCTCGATGGTCAACGCAATACGCTCCCACACTTCCGGGCTGATGTCCGAAGAATCTACGAGCGGCAGCAACGGTACTCCGGCAATGCGAATACCCATTTCTTTCAATTCAGGCATCAGTTTTTCCACTGAATCGAAATCCGCCGGACGCAGCGCACCTGTTTCCGGATCGGCCGTCATACTGATGGTACCTCCGGTAAATATCAATAAGACAGAATTATCACCTCCCATAGCATACATTTCTAAATTAAATTGCAAATATAAAGGTATTTTTTGATAAAATGATAACATTGTGACATAAAATAACCATTATCCGATAAGTTAACTCTGCAAATGGTCAATTGGAGGAAATAATGTATTTTTGTAGTTCAAATAATTGCTGGTATGAGAATATTTCTGATTGGATACATGGGCTCCGGTAAAACGACCATCGGGCGCGTTGTTGCCGAACGGCTGGGGCTAAGTTTCGTGGATATGGATGCACACATCGAAAGCAAATATCACAAAACTGTTGCTCAGATTTTTTCTGAATTTGGTGAAGAGAAATTCCGTAAAATGGAACGAAAATGTCTGCTGGAAGTCGCTGAATTTGAAGATGTGATAATTTCCACCGGCGGTGGTGCACCCTGTTTTTTTGACAACATGGATGTGATGAACGAAAAAGGCGAAACAGTTTATATCCGACTTACTCCAAAAGAACTCAGCATTCGGCTGAAAACCACCACGCTACACAAACGTCCTATTCTCGCAAGCTACCAAGGCGATGATTTAGAAAAATTTATAGCCTCTAATTTAGAAAAAAGAGAGCGTTTTTATACACAGGCAAAACACACAGTAAGCGGCATGGATAAGGTAATTGAGGAACAGATTACAGCACTTTTTCAGGCGAAGTAAAACCTTTCCCTCAGCCTCTCCCCGAGTAAATTTCGCTTGACAGTGTATTGCAAAGAATAGAGACACTGTGTTCGTTCTGAAATGAGAAATTCGTGGTACTACTTGAAAAGAAATTCTTCAAAAACAATCAGCGGAACAGTCTCCCGATCCGCTGATACAAATTTACAAAAAGGTTTAGGTGTAATTCTTTACTATCTTATCTTCTTGAACTTCCGCTCGAGCTGCTGCGTCCACTGCTCATACCGCCACCTGATGAAGATGAACTTCTGCCGGGAGAACTGACAGATCCACTGCTTCTGGAACTTGAACTGCTGCTGCTCGGAGTACTGATAGAACCGCTGCTCCTGGTGGTGCTTGAACTGCTACGGCTTGGAGTATTCACTGTACCGCTGCTGCGGGATGATGATGAGCCGGAGGAGCTTCTGCCCGGTGTGTTGTAAGTTCCTCTTTCACTGCTTCTCGGAGCTACGGTAGTTCCTCTTGAAGAGTTGCTGCTGCTGCTGCGAGCCGGCTGATCGTAGGATCCTCTGCCTGGAGTGCTGACACTTTCTCGTGAAGTACTTGAACCTGAACGAACGTTATCGTTGTTTCTCACTGTACCTTGGGTACGGGTTTGAGAGCTTGAGCGTTGGTTGTTATCGTATGTGCTTCTGCTGCGGGTGGTATTCCACTGGTCAGAGCTTCTTACGGCTCCAGTGCTGCGGGATACTCCGGTAGTGCCTCTGGTCGGAGTATTGGTACGAGTACCTATTTCTGAACTGCCTCCGGTTCTTGCATTTACATCAGTTCCTCTTGAGCTTCGTGCATTTACATCGGTTCCTCTTGAACTTCGTGTGCTTACATCAGATCCGCGGGTGCTCATGGCATCGCTGTTTCTGGCAGAAGATCTGCTGTCACGGCTTGACAGTCTTGTATTATCCAGGTCTCTGCGGTTGTTCACGTTAGCTCTGTCGGAGTTGCGGCTGCTGAACGAGCGGTCAGGATTTGAACGCTGGTAGTCGCTGCGGCTTACACCTTGACGCATTTCGTTGTAGCTGTTGTTCGTGATTCTGTCGGAATATCTGTAAGTATGGCGGCTTTTGTCCACATAGATGTTGATGTTGTTCACATATACATTGGTGTGGTACGGACTCCAGTGGTGCCAGTAGGATGGATAGTAGCCCCAGTAGTATGGAGAATACCATCTGTAGTATCTAGGTCCCCAGAACCAGGAGAATATAGGAGGCACGTAAACGTAAACCGGTTCGATGATGTAGTAAGGGCCGTAGATGTACGGATCACCAATTACCTGTACATAATTTCTGCGGTTGCTTCTGCGCTCAACTACGATGGAAGCCACATCCTGAAACATATCGTAACCAACTACTGCTTGAAGCACTACAAGGTGCGAGTTTCCTTTGGAAGTTTCGATTACACGAAGGTAATCCACTTGTCCGTCGCGGTTCAGGTCAAGGTTGTTAATACCGGTTTCATAATCATTGATTCGTCTCTCGAATTCTTCCAAATCGCGAGAGTCTGCAAATACGTTAGCTACCGCTCTCAGGTCAAGGTTATAGCTTATATCTGAGTTTTCGGCTTCTACTGTCACATTTCTATCCGCATAGCGGTTAGAGCTTCTTCCGTAATCATAATCGTCGTAGCCGTATGATTGTGCATAAGTGGAGCATGAAGAAAGAAATAAGGCTGAAACTACGAAGGCCAACATGCTTCTAAATCTAGTTTTCATAGTGTATGTGTATTAAAGAGTAAATGAATATTTGTGAAGTTTTATCCTCGAGTACCTTATAAAAAACAATATCCGTGCCAATAAATTATGTAGCATTCATCCAGTTTGTTAACAACATTGGGACAATTAGAACAATTATTTCAAAATCTTTATTTTTTGGTATTATCGGCACTTTGAGTTTATTTTGAACATCAACATCTAACCAGAACGTCATTTAGCCTTTCGATTTAATTAGCGACTGAAATGCTAATTAATGTTACTAAATTGATGATATTTTAATCATATTGATTACTTTTGCAGATTATATAATACATTTGATATTATTATCATAAAATAACAGTCATTATGATATTTTCAAAAATGCACGGAACGGGGAATGACTACATTTATATAAATGGTTTTGTAGAAAATGTTGAAAACCCAACTGAACTCTCAATTTTGCTGAGCGACAGACATAAAGGAATTGGCTCGGATGGCTTGGTACTTATTCTGCCTTCTGAAAACTGTGATTTCAAAATGAGAATGTTTAATGCGGACGGATCAGAATCCGAAATGTGTGGAAATGCCTCCCGATGTGTGGGCAAATTTGTCTATGATAAAGGCATGACAGACAAAACTGAGCTATCGCTCGAAACGCTTGCAGGCACAAAAAACTTAAAATTATGGTTAAATGACAAAAACCAGGTTGAGAAAGTAACAGTGGATATGGGCGAGCCGATATTGGATGCGAAAGCTATTCCCACTATATTCAGTCAATCGCCTGTAATCAAACAACTTTTTTCAGTTGATAAGCACACAACTTATGAAGTCACATGTGTGTCGATGGGAAACCCGCATACTGTCATTTTTATGGATGATATTGATAAGTTGGATATCTCAAAAATTGCCCCTCACATCGAAAATTCAGCCTTTTTCCCCAATAGAACAAATACAGAATTTATTGAGAAAATTTCTGATAATTATTTAAAAATGCGAGTTTGGGAGCGTGGTTCAGGAGAAACACTGGCATGCGGTACGGGAGCTTGTGCAGCAGCTGTTGCGGCAAATTTGAATGGTCTTGCTGACCGAAAAGTAACTATTCAACTACTGGGAGGCGAACTCGAAATTGAATGGAGAGAAGAGGATAATCACGTTTTTCTCACCGGTGACGCCGTTACCGTTTTTGAAGGAGAGATTTTATTATAAATTCATTCCTAAAACAATAATTCATGACCTATATTAACGAAAACTTTATAAAAATACCCGAAACATATCTTTTTTCGGAAATAGCAAAAAGGGTTTCTGCTTATCAATCAGAAAATCCGTCGGCTGATATTATCCGAATGGGTATTGGCGATGTTACGCTTCCACTACCTGATGCCTGTGTGGATGCGATGATAAAAGCAGCAGAAGAACAGCGGCACAGAGATACATTTCGCGGCTACGGTCCGGAGCAAGGATATGATTTCCTTCGGAATGCCATTGTAGCGAATGATTTCAAAGGGCTTGGAATTGAAGCAGATGAAATATTTGTCAGCGATGGCGCTAAAAGCGATACGGGTAATATCGGAGATATTTTTAGTCAAGCAAACAAAGTGGCAATCACCAATCCGAGTTATCCGGTTTACGTTGATACCAATGCTATGGGCGGACGTGCCGGAGATTCATCACCGGCAGGTGTGTGGAGTAATTTGTATTATCTGGTTTGTAACGAAGAAAATAATTTCGTCCCGGAACTGCCTCAACAGCTGGTAAATATTATTTATTTATGTTATCCGAATAATCCTACCGGTACAACGCTTACAAAAGAACAATTGACTGTATGGGTAAATTATGCAAAAGAAAATCAGGCTATTATCCTTTTTGATGCAGCTTATGAAGCATTCATAACAGAGGAAAACGTGCCCCGCAGTATTTATGAAATAGATGGTGCAAAAGACGTTGCCATTGAATTCAGAAGCTACTCCAAGACAGCCGGTTTTACTGGAACCAGATGTGGTTATACTGTTGTCCCTAAGACTGTTGTGGCATTTTCAGAAAAAGGAGATAAAGTGAGCTTAAATAAATTGTGGTTGCGACGACAGACTACAAAATTCAACGGCACATCGTATGTGGTGCAGCGTGCAGCAGAAGCCACATATTCTCCCGAAGGTAAAAATCAAGTGCAAGCCTTGATACAATACTATATGGAAAATGCACGAATTATCAGAGAAACGTTACAATCTATAGGTTTGAAAGTGTTTGGAGGCGTAAATGCGCCTTACATTTGGGCAAAAACACCGGATGGAATAAGTAGTTGGGAGTATTTCGATTACTTGCTAAAAGAAAAAAACATAGTATGTACACCGGGAGTAGGCTTTGGTTCTGCCGGAGAAGGATTTGTTCGATTTTCGGCGTTTGGAGAAAGAGAAAAAATTAAGTCGGGTGTAACTCGCCTGGTTGGAAACATGCATTAAATTATTTGTTCTTACTGTACCTGTTGATGGCGTTGCTTTGTTGCAATGCCATTTTTTTTGCTTGATTAGGCCTGAATTTTAACTAAAATCACAATTATAACAACATGTTTAGTCAAATTACATGTTTTACAACATAAATAATAGTCATTAAATAGGTTACTGTACTTCCAATAAATTACAAATGTTCTGTCAAAAAGAAGTTAAAATCATTAAAATTCTGTCAAAAAGCAATATTTTAAAGAGAAACAAAAAATAAATGCCAATTAATTTGGTTTTAATTTGACATATTGTATATCTTTGCGTCGATAATAAATCATATTGATTCTTATTTTGTATTTCACTATACATAATATCACTCGATTGGTTAATTTTGTTTCATATTGACATCATCAGCTATTTAACTTTTAATTAAAAAAGTATGAAGACAATTAGATTAAACACCGCACTTTTCGCATTGTTAGCGGTTACAAGCACAAATGCACAATTTTCTACGGGAGTTGACCTTGTAAGCAATTATGTTTTTCGGGGAATTCAACAGGACGTAGTACATCCTATCGGAAGCCCTAATATTCAACCCACAATTACTTATAGCTATAAAGGACTAACTGTAGGGACATGGGGCTCTTATAGTTTTTCAGGCTCTACGAAGGAGGTTGACTTGTTCTTATCGTACAATTTTTCAGATTTATTTTCAGCTACACTAACCGATTATAACTATATATTTTCTCAAAGCTATTTTAATTATGGAACTGAAACCGATCATATTTTCGAAGCTACATTAAAATATGAAGGAATAGATGCTTTTCCATTGAGTGCATCGGTCAATACGATGTTTTATGGTGCAGATAAACTAGAGGACGGAAGTCAGGCTTATTCCACCTATTTAGAATTTGGCTATATGATAACCTCAAGTGTGGGTGTTTTTGCAGGAGCTTCACTTTTTAATAGTCTTACTTACGGTACAAATGGATTCGGGACAACGAATGTGGGTATTAAAGCGGGCAAGGTAATCTCAGTCAGTGAAACTTTTGGATTTAATGTGTATGGTATGCTGGGTTTTAATCCGAATGCAAAAGATGCATTTCTCGTTGCCGGGATTTCGCTGTGATTTTTTTGTGAAAATAGATAATTAGAATAATAAATATAAGGAAAATAAAATGAAAAAAATTGAAGCAATTATTCGAAAATCAAAATTCGAAGATGTAAAAGAGGCTCTATATGACGCCGAGATTGATTGGTTCTCATACTGGGACATTACAGGTCTTGGCAAAACAATAGAAGAGCAGTATGTAAGAGGACAGGCATTTTTGTCGGGATATATTCAACGAAGAATGCTGTCAATAGTAGTCAGAGATATAAATCTTGAAAAAACAGTAAACGCAATTATGAAAGCTGCATGGACAGGAGAAAACGGAGATGGAAAAATATTCGTCTATGAAATAGAAGAGACTTACCGCATCCGGACAGGAGAAACCGGACCCAAAGCACTATATAACGGCGAATCAGAAAATAAGACCAAATAACAAATTTAAAAATAAAACATAAACATATGAAAAAATATATACTACTATCTATTTTTATGCTGGGTGTAATGACGCTAGTTGCGCAATCGCCAGCAGAAGTTGTTACGCCTAAAGCGGATGCAGGTGATACTGCTTGGATTCTTGTGGCAACGGCTCTTGTCCTATTTATGTCTATTCCAGGATTGGCTTTGTTTTATGGAGGTTTAGTACGTCGTAAAAATGTTTTAAATATTTTCATGCAGGTATTTATTTTGGTGGGAGTGATTAGCATAGAGTGGGTTGTTATTGGGTACAGTCTTGCTTTTGGGTCCGCTCCGATAGATTTGATGAAGCCGTTTATCGGAGGATTTGATATGGCTTTTTTAAAAAATATTTCATTGAGTGATTTAAGTCCTGCATTTATCTCGCACTCACAACCGGATGGAGCAGGAGGGGAAACGGGTACAATTCCTCATTTCTTGTTTATTATGTTCCAATGCATGTTTGCGGTCATTACACCTGCTCTGATTATTGGAGCCTTTGCGGAAAGAATCAATTTTAAGGGATTCTTGGTTTTTTCATTGCTTTGGTCAATTTTAGTCTATAATCCCATTGCACATTGGGTATGGTCAGGCGACGGTTGGTTATTTAACCTTGGAGCTTTGGATTTCGCGGGAGGTACTGTTGTTCATATCAACGCCGGTGTTGCGGCACTGGTTACCGCCTTAATGCTTGGGAAAAGGCGTGATTATCAGGGACATGCTCTGCCTCCACACAACATCATATTTGTAGCCATAGGAGCTGCTATGCTTTGGGTTGGATGGATTGGTTTCAATGGAGGAAGCGGTCTGGCCGCAGATGGACTTGCAGCCAACGGGTTGATGGTTACACATATCGCTGCGGCAGCTGCGGCTGTTACATGGGCTGTTCTGGATTGGATAATGGATAAACGTCCTACGCTTGTTGGTGTCAGTACGGGAGCAGTAGGAGGTTTGGTGGCAATTACTCCGGCAGCTGGATTCGTGAGCGTAGGCAGTGCAATAATTATTGGGATTGTAGTGTCTTTGATTTGCTTCTGGATGGTTGCAAAAGTAAAAAGGAAATTAGGCTATGATGATTCGCTTGATGCTTTTGGTGTTCATGGTATCGGAGGATTGGTCGGAGCAATTCTTACCGGAGTTTTGGCATCGCCTCTTATACAATCCTCATACAGCGGTGCCATTTTCGGTAACTGGCATCAATTGTGGGTACAACTAATTGCATCTGTTGCTACTATCGTCTTCTCCGGAATAGGTACGTTCCTTATTTTCAAACTAGTGGATGCAACCTTTGGTCTCCGGGTAGCTGACAAGCAGGAGGCAATCGGGCTTGACGAAACACAACATGGAGAAACAGCTTACACAAGTTTTGATTGATGTGAAGCCGTTGGAACTTTGAGGTTTTTCAAGATGATTTTTATGCAAAATAGAGTTATTTGTTTCAGAATGCATCTGTTTGAAGATTTCAAATTATTTTAGAATTGGACTTAGATAGTCAAACAGATGCTTGATCTATAATATGTCAGAAAAAAAATGAATTAATATAATTATAAAGACTGTTTTATACTTTCAAAATCAACAAAACAGACATATTAATATCATTGTGATATATTTTACGCTATTTATAAAGTTTTTTGCTACTTTTTTTGTATTATATAATCTTTTTGCTTATTTTTGCAGCATTAAACATTACAAATAGATATAATAAAATAATATTTATATATAAAGAAATTAAATCAATAAAAAATAAACATTATGTCTAAATTAAGATTTGAAGCAGTTGTGGAGGCATCCAAGAGGCTTCCCGTAGGAGTGGAAGTTCCAAAGAAACAACCATCGGAATACTACGGCAAATACGTTTTTAACCGTAAGCAAATGGCGAAATATTTGTCCAAAGAAACGATAAAAGTTGTTACGGATGCGATAGATGAAGGTTTGACATTGCCTCGTGAAATTGCAGAACACGTTGCTGCAGGGATGAAAATGTGGGCAATGGAATTGGGCGCATCGCATTATACGCACTGGTTTCAACCGCTTACGGACGGAACGGCAGAAAAACACGACAGTTTTATCGACTATGTGGATGCTCCGGGAGGCGATATAATTGAGAAATTTTCTGGAAAATTACTTGCACAACAAGAACCGGACGCTTCGAGTTTTCCGAGCGGAGGTATCCGCAACACATTCGAAGCCCGTGGCTATACAGCATGGGACCCTTCTTCACCTGCTTTCATCGTTGACGATACGCTTTGTATTCCCACCGTTTTTATATCCTACACGGGTGAAGCACTCGATTACAAAACACCATTGCTAAAAGCATTGTCGGCTGTGGACAAAGCGGCAGTAGACGTATGCCGCTTATTTGACGAGAAGGTAAACAAGGTTTACTCTTATCTGGGTTGGGAACAGGAATATTTTCTCGTTGACCAGGCACTTTATGATGCACGTCCGGATTTGAACCTGACGGGAAGAACGTTGATGGGACATGAAAGTGCTAAAAACCAACAGTTGGAAGACCATTATTTCGGCTCCATTCCACCGCGCGTAGCAGCCTTCATGCGTGAAGTTGAGTATGAAGCTTATAAATACGGTATTCCGTTAAAAACCCGCCACAACGAAGTCGCTCCCAATCAATTTGAACTGGCTCCGATTTTTGGAGAAACCAATCTTTCTATCGACCAAAACTTACTTATTATGTCGTTGATGTACAGGTTGGCTTCTAAGCATCATTTCAAACTTCTGCTTCACGAAAAGCCTTTTGCAGGAGTTAATGGTTCGGGTAAACACAATAACTGGTCGCTTGGAACAGATACAGGAGTGGGATTATTCACGCCCGGCAAAACCGCCAATGAAAACTTGCAATTTATTACGTTCGTAGTCAACACTTTGATGGCGGTTTATAAAAACAATGGATTGCTAAAAGCTTCCATCATGTCGGCTCAAAATGCGCATCGCCTGGGAGCCAACGAAGCGCCACCGGCAATTATCTCCGTATTCCTTGGTTCGCAAATTTCCGCAGTTCTGGATAAAATCGAAGAAAGTTCTGAAGATGACGACATTACGGTAGATGAATTACAGAAAATGAAACTGGGTGTTGCTCATATCCCCGAAGTGTTGATTGACAATACAGACCGTAACCGAACTTCGCCTTTCGCTTTCACAGGCAACCGTTTTGAATTTCGCGCTGTGGGTTCATCGGCCAACTGCTCATCCGCAATGACGGCCCTTAATGCTTCGGTTGCCGTACAGTTGATAGAATTCAAGAAGGATATCGACAAAAAAATGAAAGCCGGAATGAAAAAAGAGCAAGCCATTTACGATACACTTCGACTTTACATTAAAGAGTGCAAAGCTATTCGCTTCGATGGAAACGGTTATTCTGACGAGTGGAAAAAAGAAGCCGGGAAACGCGGGCTGAACTGTGAAACAAACGTGCCGTTGATTTTTGATGCATACATGAGCAAGCAATCCATTGAGTTATTTGAATCTATCGGAGTCCTGAGCGAACGGGAACTTCATGCACGCAACGAGGTGAAATGGGAGACATACACCAAAAAAATTCAGATAGAAGCTCGTGTGCTCGGCGATTTGTCCATTAACCATATCATTCCGGTTGCCACGCAATATCAGACAGTTTTACTGGATAACGTGTATAAATTACGTGGAATTTTTGAAGAAAAACAAGCCGACGAATTAAACAAGGACGATATTGCTTTGATTATTGACATAGCCAAACATATTTCCGGAATTAAAACCAATGTAGATGCAATGGTAGAAGCCCGGAAAGTAGCAAATAAATTAGAGCATGAACGTGAAAAAGCCATTGAGTATCACGATAAGGTTTTTCCCTATTTTGAAATTATCCGCTACCACATCGATAAACTGGAACTGATTGTAGATAACCAAATGTGGCCGCTGCCAAAATACAGAGAATTACTATTTATAAGCTAAAAATGAATGAACAAAGATAATCCATATCAACGCATTGCCGAATACGAACAGAAGTCACTATATTCTTTTCAAAACGAGCACGATGCCTGCGGCGTAGGTTTAGTAATTTCACTGAACGGCGACAAATCCCACGAAATAGTTGAAAACGGACTGCAAGTGCTTGAGAATATGGTGCATCGCGGTGCTGAAAGTGCGGATAACAAGACAGGAGATGGTGCCGGTATTCTGGTGCATATTCCACACGAATTCATTCTTCTTCAGGGAATTGCCGTTCCTTCCAAAGGAAAATACGGCACGGGTTTGGTTTTTCTTCCAAAAGATAAGCAAAAAGCCGACGATTGTCTGAAAGTCATTGCAGATTACACCGAAAAAGAAAACCTGAATTTGCTGGCAGTGCGCGATGTTGCTGTTAATTCGGATTGTCTCGGTGAAATCTCCCGATCTAACGAGCCGGTTATCAAGCAGATTTTTGTAACGGGCAATTTTTCACAGGATGAGCTCGAACGTAAACTGTATATCCTTCGTAAAAAAGTGGAGAAAGCCATCATGCAATCGAGCATTTCAGCTGAGCGAAGCTTTTACATCGTCAGCCTTTCCACCAAACAAATGATTTACAAGGGAATGCTAACGTCATTGCAATTGCGAGAATATTTCCCCGATTTAACAAATCCAAATTTCACAAGCCGTGTGGCGCTGGTTCACTCACGTTTCAGCACCAACACGTTTCCGACCTGGGATTTGGCGCAACCTTTCCGCATGCTCGGACACAACGGCGAAATCAACACCATTCGCGGAAATCGCCAATGGATGGAAAGTCGGGAAAGCGTGCTGAAATCGAATGTGTTGGGCAACATGGACGATTTGTACCCGATTGTTCAGCCGAAAATGAGCGACAGCGCTTCGCTTGACAACGTGCTGGAATTTATGGTGATGTCCGGCAAAAGCCTGCCGCACGCTATGGCAATGCTCGTTCCCGAAAGCTTCAACGATAAAAACCCGATTTCCGACGGACTGAAAGCATTTTACGAATACCACAGTATGCTGATGGAGCCGTGGGACGGCCCTGCTACATTGCTTTTCAGCGATGGTCAGTACGCCGGCGGAATGCTCGACCGGAACGGACTTCGTCCCGCAAGATACACCATTACCCACGACGGACAAATGATTATTGCTTCCGAGACGGGCGTGTTGGAAATCGCTCCCGAAAAAATCAAAGCACGCGGACGGCTTCGTCCCGGAAAAATGTTGATGGTGGACACTAAAACGGGACAGATTTTCTATGATGATGAACTTAAAAAAACGCTCGCCGATGCATTTCCATATCGGGATTGGTTGAATAAAAATTGCAGCAACTTGGAGGAAATTTCTTCGGGACGAAGTGTGAACAATGATATTGCGAACCTGGAAACATTACTAACCAGTTTTGGTTATTCTGTGGAAGATATTGAAAACCTGATTATTCCCATGGCAAATGAAGGCAAAGAGCCCATTTCTTCGATGGGAAACGATGTTTCGCTGGCTGCATTTTCTGAAAAACCACAACGCCTGTTCAACTATTTCCGGCAGCAATTTGCACAGGTTACCAATCCGCCGATCGATCCGATACGGGAAGAATTGGTGATGTCGCTGACCGGATATTTGGGAGCAATTCACCAAAATTTGCTGGATCAAATTCCCGGACTTTCCAAAATCGTGAAAATCAAAAGTCCGATTTTGACCAATACGCAATTCGATATTTTATTGAATTTGAGATACAAAGGTTTCTCTACGGCTGTTTTGCCGATGCTTTTCGACCCGAGAGGCGGAGCCGAAGGACTGGAAAAATCCATCAACGAACTGTGTTTGTCGGTAGAAAAAGCGGTGGACGAAGGCAAAAATTACATCGTGTTAAGCGACCGCGGCGTGGACAAAACTCACGCACCTATTCCGTCATTACTGGCGGTTTCGGCAGTGCATCTTTATTTGGTGGAAAAACGAAAACGGATGCAAATAGACATAGTGGTAGAAAGCGCCGAACCTCGTGAAGTGATGCACTTCGCGCTGCTTTTCGGTTTTGGCGCCAATGCCGTAAATCCGTATTTGGCGTTCGGCGTGCTGGCAAATAAAGTAAAAACCGGCGACATTCAACTCGATTTTGACACGGCAAAGAAAAACTACATCAAGTCGATAAACAAAGGTCTGTTGAAAGTGCTTTCCAAAATGGGAAATTCCACCTTGCGAAGCTACCGTGGAGCCCATATTTTCGAAGCTATCGGCATTTCCTCCAAGGTATTGAACTCGTATTTCAAGGACATTTCGTCCAAAATTGAAGGCATTGATATGGAGGACATTTCCCGTGAAGTGCTTCAACCTTTCCATGAAGCTTTCAGCGAAACGGATAACGAAGCATTTCGGTTGAAAAATCTGGGAATTTATGCTTATCGCAATGAAGGTGAATATCATGCGTGGAACCCTGAAACCATTTCCCGATTGCAGATAGCCACAAAGACCAACAATTACGAGCTGTTTAAGGCTTATTCCAAAACGGTAGACGAAAAAAGCAATCCGGCTTTTATCCGAGATTTGCTTGATTACGAGCGCAATCCGATTGATATTTCGGAAGTGGAACCGGCTGCCAACATTATGAAACGGTTCTGTACGGGCGCTATGTCTTACGGCTCGATCAGCCGTGAAGCACACGAAGCGATGGCTATTGCGATGAACATTATCGGCGGACGGAGCAATACCGGAGAAGGCGGTGAAGATCCCGATCGTTACAAAAAACGGGATGATGGATTGAGTACACGCTCGGCAATTAAGCAGGTAGCATCGGGGCGCTTTGGCGTTACTGCCGAATATCTAGTGAATGCCGATGAGCTTCAAATAAAAATTGCGCAGGGCGCAAAACCGGGCGAAGGCGGTCAGCTTCCTGGCTATAAAGTGGATAAAATAATCGCCAAAACGCGCCATTCCATTCCCGGAATTTCATTGATTTCTCCGCCGCCGCATCACGATATTTATTCCATTGAAGATTTGGCGCAACTGATTTTTGACTTGAAAAACATCAATCCCGCAGCTGTTGTGAGCGTGAAACTCGTTTCTGAAAGCGGCGTAGGAACCATTGCCGCAGGTGTTGCAAAAGCAAAAGCCGATTTGATTTTGATCAGCGGAACCGAAGGCGGAACCGGAGCAAGTCCGTCAAGTTCCATTAAACATGCCGGATTACCGCTTGAAATCGGGCTGGCAGAAACGCAGCAAACGCTCGTGATGAATAATTTACGTGGTGTAGTCCGTCTCCAAACAGATGGTCAGCTAAAAACAGGCCGTGATATTGTCATTGCAGCACTGTTGGGTGCCGAAGAATTCGGTTTTGCTACGAGTGCGCTGATCATTCTGGGTTGCGTGATGATGCGTAAATGCCACTTGAACACTTGTCCGGTGGGCGTTGCCACGCAAAACGAAGATTTGCGAAAACGATTTGTTGGAAAGTACGAATATCTGGTAAATTTCTTCACTTTTTTGGCCGAAGAAACACGCGAACATCTGGCTCAACTTGGTTTTAGAACACTCGACGAAGCGGTAGGACGAGCAGATTTGCTGAAAAGAAAACATTTTCCCTATTTTCCGAAAACGGAGAAAATCGACCTTTCGAAAATCATTTACTTTCCCGCCAAAGCAGAAAAGAATGCGCTCAGAAATGTTTCAAAACAGGAGCATAAAATCGAAAATATTCTTGACCGAAAATTAATCAGAGAAGCGCTTCCTGCTTTGGATTTACTTATGCCGGTGGAAATAAAATCAAAGATAAAAAACACCGACCGTGCCACAGGAACCATGCTTTCGGGCGAAATTGCCAAACGCTACGGACAAGCCGGATTGCCGGGTGATACGATAAAAGCGACCTTCATGGGTTCGGCCGGACAAAGTTTCGGAGCATTCCTGACGAAAGGAGCCACTTTTCGCATTGAAGGCGATGCTAACGATTATCTGGGAAAAGGACTTTCGGGTGGAAAAATTGTGGTTGTACCACCAACCGGAAGCACATTTAAAGCGGAAGAAAACATACTTTGCGGCAACACACTGCTTTACGGCGCCACTTCGGGCGAAGTGTATATCAATGGTGTAGCCGGCGAGCGCTTCTGTGTGCGTAATTCGGGTGCGACTGCCGTTGTGGAAGGTACCGGAGATCATTGCTGTGAGTATATGACGGGTGGTCGTGCGGTTATCCTTGGTCCGACAGGACGAAATTTTGCAGCCGGAATGAGTGGAGGAGTTGCTTACGTACTCGATGAGAAGGGCGATTTTGACTATTTCTGCAACATGGAAATGAGTGAACTTTCGCTTATCGAAGATATGGGCGATAACAAGGAACTACACTCTTTAATTTCATCGCATTATAAACACACAAACAGTCCATTAGCAAAGAAAATTCTGGATAATTGGGCAGATTATGTGGAAAAATTCATCAAAGTCGTTCCGATTGAATATAAAAAAGTACTCGAAGACGAAAAAATCGAAGCCATCAATCGGAAAATTGCGGCGGTGGAGAGAGATTATTGACCCCCAACCCCTAAAGGGGAGTTTGGGAATGGAAATAATCAAAAAGTACAAATATTTAGATAAATAATAAACAAAAAATATTCCCCTTTAGGGGTTAGGGGTATTATGGGAAATCCAAAAGCATTTATAACGACGCCGCGTAAAGAAGCGGGATATAGACCTATTATAGAGCGTGTTACAGATTTTGGCGAAGTGGAACAGACATTAAATCAGGAAGATCGAAAAGTGCAGGCTTCGCGTTGCATGGACTGCGGAATTCCATTCTGCCACTGGGCTTGTCCGTTGGGAAATCGTATGCCGGAATGGCAGGATATGATTTACAAGGGAAAATGGAAAGAAGGTGTGGAGATTTTGCACGAAACTAATAATTTCCCTGACTTTACCGGGCGGATTTGTCCTGCACCGTGTGAGAAATCGTGCGTTCTTGCCTTGCATGATGCACCGGTAACTATTCGTGAAAATGAAGCATCGGTTACCGAAGTGGCATTTATGGAGGGAATGATAAAACCCAGACCACCTAAGCACCGAATAGGAAAAACCGTGGCTATAATCGGTTCCGGTCCGGCAGGATTGGCTGCTGCACAGCAACTTAACCGAAAAGGATACACTGTAACTATTTTTGAAAAAGACAGCCGTTTAGGCGGACTGCTTCGCTACGGAATTCCGAATTTCAAATTGAATAAGAATGTTATCGATCGCAGACTGAAACAACTTGAAGACGAAGGGATAATATTTAAACCCAATACCGAAATCGGCAAAAATATTTCAGGAGCGGAAATTATGAAAAAGTTTGACGCTGTTTGTCTTGCTGTCGGAGCCGGGAAACCGCGCGACATCAATCCGGTCGGAAGGGAATTGAACGGGATTCATTTTGCGATGGATTATCTTTCGCAACAGAATCAGATAATCATGGACGAAACCATCACTCGTCCCGAACGGATTACGGCAAAAGACAAGCACGTGTTGGTTATAGGTGGGGGTGATACAGGTTCGGACTGTGTAGGAACTTCGGTCAGACAAGGTGCCGTAAAGGTGACTCAAATTGAAATTTTACCGAAACCGCCTGCCGGAAAAAATCCGACAACTCCCTGGCCCAGCAGCTATCCGAATATCCTGAAAACATCCAGTTCTCACGAAGAGGGCTGCGAACGTCGCTGGCTGTTGAATACCGTTGAGTTTAAAGGTGAAAACGGAACTGTGAAAGAAGCCGTGGTGGAAGAAATTGAGTGGAAAAAAGGCGAAGACGGACGTATGTTGATGGTTACCACCGGAAAAACCGAAACTATCAAAGCCGATATCGTTTTTCTGGCGCTCGGATTTGTACATCCCGTTCATGAGGGTTTGCTCGATGAACTCGGTGTCGATTATGATGTACGCGGCAACGTTGCCATTGACAAAATGCATAAAAGTTCAGTCGCCAAAGTCTTTGCAACCGGCGATGCTGCTATGGGCGCAAGCCTTGTGGTAAAAGCCATCGCAAGCGGACGGAAAGTAGCGGAAGATATTCATCAATCGCTGGTGAGTTAATTTTAAAATGTGCGGTGTCCTGGTTCTAATTGTTTAAAAATCTAAAATATGTGTGGAATTGTATGTACATTTAATATAAAAAAATCGGCAGAAAGTTTGCGACCGCAACTACTAAATATGTCGAAAACCATTCGTCACCGTGGACCTGATTGGTCGGGGATTTACGTTTCCGACAATGCTATATTGGCTCACGAACGTTTGGCGATTGTTGACCCGGAATCGGGCAGACAGCCGCTTTTTAGTAAAGATGGAAAGTTGGTTTTGGCAGTTAATGGCGAAATCTACAATCACAGGGAAATTCGCAAGCATTTCGAAGGGAAATATGAATTTATGACTCAGTCCGATTGTGAAGTCATTCTGGCACTTTACAAGGAAAAAGGTGCAGATTTTCTGGAAGATTTGAACGGAATTTTCGCATTTGCGTTGTACGATATTGAAAATGACCGTTTTCTGATTGGTCGCGACCACATTGGTATTATACCGCTTTATCAGGGATGGGACAAGGATGGTGCGTATTACGTGGCTTCGGAATTGAAAGCGCTGGAAAGATATTGCAATAAAATCGAAGAATTTTTGCCGGGGCAATATTATTTCAGTCCAGATAGCGAACCCGTAAAATGGTACGTTCGTGATTGGATGGATTACGAAAATGTAAAAGACAATGTTTCGAGCGTGGATGAACTTCGTCAGGCACTGGAAGATGCTGTGGAACGACAATTAATGTCTGATGTGCCGTATGGCGTATTGCTTTCTGGCGGGTTGGATAGTTCCATCATTTCGGCGGTCGCCAAGAAATTTGCCCGCAACCGCATCGAAACCAACAATACAGAGGAAGCGTGGTGGCCGCGTCTGCATTCATTCGCAATCGGGCTGGAAGACTCACCTGACCTGGCCGCTTCCCGAAAAGTTGCCGACCATATAGGCTCCATTCACCACGAAATAACCTATACCGTACAGGAAGGATTAGATGCTATTCGCGATGTTATTTATCACATTGAAACTTACGATGTTACCACCGTACGGGCAAGTACGCCAATGTACCTGCTGGCTCGCTACATCAAATCTATGGGTGTAAAAATGGTGCTTTCGGGTGAAGGTGCCGATGAGATTTTCGGTGGCTATCTCTATTTTCACAAAGCGCCGAATGCCGAAGAATTTCACAAGGAAACCGTACGTAAATTGAGCAAATTGCATCAATACGATTGTTTGCGCGCTAATAAATCATTGGCATCGTGGGGTGTGGAAGGTCGTGTGCCATTTCTTGATAAGGAATTTATGGATGTAGCCATGCGCCTAAACCCGAAAGATAAAATGGCCGGGAATGGAAAAATTGAAAAACACATTCTGCGTCAGGCATTTGAAAGTTATTTGCCCCACGAAGTGGCGTGGCGGCAAAAGGAACAGTTTTCAGACGGCGTCGGTTACAACTGGATTGATACTCTGAAAGCGGTTGCCAATGAGCAGATTACCGACGAGCAGATGGAAAATGTGAAGTATCGTTTTCCCATCAATCCCCCGTTGACTAAAGAAGAATATGTGTACCGAACCATTTATTCGGAGTTATTTCCATCGGACAGTGCTGCAAAGTGCGTGCCTTCGGTACCTTCAGTGGCCTGCAGCACGCCTGCCGCACTGGAATGGGACGAAGCTTTTAAGAAAAACGCAGATCCTTCCGGAAGAGCTGTTAAAACAGTACATCTGGCCCC
>CAZIRA010000034.1:17721-23917 GCA_964541615.1 uncultured Paludibacter sp. | reverse complement strand
GTGTGTGAGTTCGAGTCTCATCCCGCGCACAAGACATACAAAAAAAAACGGTTTCAAAAGTTTGAAACCGTTTTTTTTGTTATGCTTTCGTTTCCCGCATCACAAAACGGGCAATCCGCCTTGTCTGCTGCTGGACTATGATTTCCCTTCCGGCGGTTGTTTCTTTGATGATTTCAGGATTCGTTCCACGAATGGTAAGAAGTTCCAGCCCATCGTTGTACGAGACACGATAGTCTGTCGACAATTCATCGATTGCACGTTGAAAATAGCGGCTATTATCCACACAGATGGAAATACTGACGGCTGAGCTTTGGATAAGCGACACTTTCAACCGGTATTTTTCTACAACCGTAAATATCCAGGAAAGACTTTCCTCCAAAATAAACGAAAAATCCAACGGACGAAGTGTGAAAAGCACTTGATTCTTTTTCAAAATCAGCACCGGCACCTCTATTGGTTTTGCAATTTCCGATTTGATAACTGAGCCAGAAGCAGTTGGATTGTTGAACGGACGAACAAACAATGGAATTCGCTTGTTTTCAAGTGGTTTAATAGTTTTTGGGTGAATTACCTGCGCACCGCTGTACGCCAACTCAACTGCATCCAGATAAGTCAGCTCCGGAATATGGATGGTTTTTTCAAAAATCCTCGGGTCGGCATTCAAAACTCCGGGTACATCTTTCCAAATAGTAACACTCTCAGCATCCAAAAGATTTCCAACCACGGCCGCAGTATAGTCAGAACCTTCGCGACCGAGCGTTGTAGGTCTTCCCTGGTTGTTTGAACCGATAAAACCCTGTCCGATATATACCTTGCAATCATCAAATCGAACGGCTTCTTTCAGTCGTCTTTCAGATTCGAGCATGTTCACGTTAGCCTCGCGGTAATTACTATCTGTAGCAAGTAATTTACGCATATCCAGCCACTTAATGCAAAGTCCGGATTCCGAAAAATAAGCTCCCACAATCAATGTAGAAATTACTTCTCCAAAAGAGACAATCTGATCGTACCAACGGTCATAGTCATCGCCCAACCCATTATTTATCAAATATTTCAATTCATCAAAAGCAGGTTTTACAGCATTCATTCCAATGGTTTCATCTTTGAAAAGTTCTTTGATAATCGACTGGTGGTAAGACTCAATTTCATTTAATTTTTCTATTGCGGGTTCCCGATCGGCCTTCATAAAAGCCGCCATCACCTCTTCCAGCGCATTGGTGGTTTTCCCCATTGCTGAAACCACTATAAACAGGTCTTCTTTGACCCCTGACACTATCTGAACGATATTTTTAATCCCTTCCGCTGATCGCACAGACGCGCCGCCAAATTTATAAACAAGCATGTTTTCTTAGAATAATTAACTGTATTTGATGTTTTTATAAAAAAAGTCAAGAGAAACAACAATTAATCCTGACTGTGAAATTTTCAAAAAAAAATGTGTCCGGTTACAAGATCTTCACTCCGATAAGCTGATCGTATCTCCCGCCCCACGGACGATGATACACAAAAACCGCATATTCGTTTTGCGTCTGCCAGTGACTTCCGTCAATCGGTCTTACGAGGGCTTTATCAGTTTGCTTTGGCAAGTACCAAAACTGGTAATTGTATCCGCCTTGTTTTAGCAATAATGTCTTGTAATACAATTTATTATATGCATCGTAATTCATCCTCGAAGCATCATCCATTTGGTTGTAATTCCAATTTCCACCAAGGTAAATATCGCCGTTTTCAAGTTGTTTTTCCATAGGCAGATAAAAATGAACATACATGTAATCGGCTTCCAGATCGCTGTCGAATCCGTTTTGATAGTTGATTACGAATTTTCCGTTCACATCAAAGTCAGTTTGATACGGCGCATTAGATTGGATGTAATTTTCGGCTACAAAAACTTCGTAATGCGGACGGACAAATTTAATTTCGTTTATCCGTTCGTCATAATTATAAATCGAAGAAAAATCGATGCGGTGATACTCGTTTCCTCCCTCAAAAATTAATTTGTGGTTGTTCATATAACTCAGTCGGTCAGACGAATAATAGGTCGGTTTCAGCTCGGCCACTGCATTATCCAGTCGTCCGTTTTGTTGTACTACAACCTTCAGTTCGGAATGTGCATCTGGTATCCGATAATTTCTCGTAAGCACATCAAAATCGAGTTGCTGCAGAGATTTGTAAATTTCCGTATCGGTATTTCCACGTACTTTTGGCTGGATTTCCACTTTGGGATCGACCACATAAAATCTTAAACCGGCAACGGGATTTTCACGATCGTTATTTTCAAAGATATTGACAATGTAATTTCCCGAAACATTGAATTTCACATTTTCATTCGGGAGAGAAAAACGGTAATGGGTATACAAAAAAGTGGTGGTAATAGAAAGAGCGTAATCATCTATGTAACCTCGCGAAAAACCCTGAAGAAATTCCGCTGTTGAAAGTTGTGATTCGGTCCAATCTGCGTTGCAATGCTTGATTTCGTAAGAAAAAGAACGGCCTTCGTGCGACATTTCATCAAAGCTGATTACCAATTCATCATTGCCATCCAATCCGATTACAGGCTCTGAAAGTGGATTTCCATTGGTTTTTACCTGAAGCGTCTTGATGTTTTCCTTATAAATCCGGGTATAATGAACCTCTTGCGACAAAACATTATTGGCACAAAAAAACACAAACAACAATATAAGGATAGAAATTTTTATTTTCATATCATCAAAACGAATCAGCAAATTTTCTAATCATATCAGAATTAATCAATATTATCAGAGTCATTTGTGTTCAATTGCAAAGACTTTGCCAAAACAAAAAAGAATAAGAGTGCAATATTACACATTTTGACAATAATAACATCGAATTAACGGAAAAAAGCTCGTTTTATTTGAGACAAAAAGAATCGATTCATCGCATAGTGAAATATGCGCCTTTTTTTATGCAAAATACCGTACAGATTAATTATCTTTGCATATCAACTTAACTTTTTATGCAGCTACCCGAACAATTCATTCTCCGTACAAAAGACATACTTCTCTCTGATCTACAACCATTTATAGATGCGGTCAATACTGCTCCTCCTGTCAGTATCCGCTTAAATGACAAAACCACAGTTGATCTTTCATCAGATAAAGTTCCCTGGTGCAATTCGGGTTATTACCTCTCAGAAAGGCCGTTGTTTACAGCCGATCCGCTTTTTCATGCCGGTGCATATTATGTGCAGGAAGCTTCATCCATGTTTTTGCAACAGATGTTGGAACAGCTGGTAAATAAGGACAGTACAGTGCTCGATATCAGTGCTGCGCCGGGTGGAAAATCTACGCTGATTTCTCAATTTCTCTTTCCTCAGGGACTTCTCGTCTCCAATGAAATTGTGAAAAGCCGGGCAAATATCCTTGCCGAAAACATGATCAAATGGGGAAATGACAACGTTTTAGTGAGCAACAATTCACCTGCAGATTTCAAGAAACTACCCGATTTTTTCGATGTAATCGTTGTGGATGCGCCTTGTTCGGGTGAGGGGATGTTTCGGAAAGATGAGGGTGCTGTGAGCGAATGGAGCATCCAAAACGTGATGATGTGCGCAGCACGTCAAAAAGACATTCTCACTGATGTGTGGGATTCGTTGAAAACGGAGGGGATATTGATTTACAGCACCTGCACTTACAACCGTGAAGAAAACGAAGAAAACATACAGTGGATTGAAAATGAGCTGGGTGCTGAATTTTTGCCTTTGGATATTGAAAAATTTCCGGAAATTACTTCGTACGGAAAAGGATATAGATTCTATCCTTACAAAACGAAAGGTGAAGGTTTTTTCATTGCCGCTTTAAGAAAAACTTCGGGGAATCACTCTGAAAAGAAACACAAACAAAACAAACAGATTTCAAAACCTGGAGCAGAAATCCTGTCACTAAAAAATCAGCTGCAAGAACCTGAAATCTGGGAACTCATTCAAGAAAATAATATCATTTCGGCTGTGAGGAAAACTCATTTCGAAAGGATAAACATTTTGAAAAAAAATCTCCGTACGATGCACTTTGGCATTACACTTGCCGAACAAAAAGGAAAAGATTTCATTCCACATATAAGCCTCGCATTATCGAAAAATATTGATCTTAAAAAAGTACAAACTGCTGAAATTAATAAAACTAACGCCATTAAGTATCTGCAGAGAGAAAGTATTTTGCTGCCGGATTCAGAAAAAGGATTTGTACTTTTAACGTATGAGAATGTGCCCGTTGGGTGGGTGAAAAACTTAGGAAATCGGAGCAACAATCTGTATCCGGGTGAATGGAGGATAAGAATGAAAATAAACCCCTAATACCTAAAGAAGAATTTAAATCGTTAATAAATGAATATTGTTAATAATTTAGAAAACAGAGAATTAAGCACTAAATATTCCCCTTCAGGGGAAAAAGGGGTTCTTACGTTTCTCGGCACGGGAACCTCAACCGGCGTTCCACAGCTGGGTTGTAATTGTGAAACCTGCCTTTCCACCGATCCAAAAGACAAAAGGCTGCGATGCTCGGCATTGATTACGATAAAAAACAAACGAATTTTGATTGATGCCGGACCAGATCTACGCCAGCAGCTTATCGAAAACAAAATTTACAACATCGATGCAATTCTGCTTACGCACGAGCATTACGACCACGTGGGAGGACTTGATGATGTGCGTCCGCTTGGCGGCGTGAAAATATATGCTGAAAAAAACGTACTCCACGCAGTTGAGAGGAATATGCCCTACTGTTTTGGAAAGTTTAAATTTCCCGGAGTGCCGAACTTGAAACTGGTAAAAATCGATGAAAACGCATTCGAAATTGAAGGGATAAAAATTGTTCCGATTCGGGTTTTTCATGCCAAACTTCCGATTCTCGGCTATAGAATCGGCGATATTGCGTACCTCACAGATGCAAAAACCATTGATAGTTCAGAAATAGAAAAACTAAAAGGCTTGAAGGTTCTTGTGCTCAATGCACTCCGCAAAGAGGATCATTTTTCGCATCTTTCGCTGGATGAAGCGGTGAAAATTGCCAAAAAAATAAACGCAAATGTAACCTATTTTACACATGCCAGCCACCAAATTGGGCTTCACAGCAAAATTCAACAAGAATTACCTGAAAATATTCACTATGCATTTGACAATTTATCAATATATTTTTAACTTTGTCTGAATCTTAGAAATGCTAAATCTTACTTATGATGAAAACTTCGATTTCCTACTACTTAATCATTCTCACAGCATTGGTATTGACTTCATGTGCAACTCCGCAAATGTTTACTACGCTGGATTTGCTGAGGCCGGCAGTCGTGACTTTTGAGCCCGGAGTGAAAAATGTGGTGATTGTCAACAATTCTGTTGTCCAGCCCTACAACGTCGGCCACTTCAACCTGCGTGTAGCCGGAGGCGATAAAAACTCGGAAACGCTGAAATTTGACAGCGCTGCCCTTTTCTGCAACGCAAGCCTTCGCGAACAACTCGAATCGAAAGAATTTTTCAACCAAGTGAGAATGGCGCAGACAAATCAAAATAAAACTGATAATTTTTATAAAATTGCACCACTCGATAAGGAAACAATCAAATTTCTTTGCGATTTATACCAAGCCGATGCAATTATTTCGCTGGATCATATCCAAACCAGCGATATAATTGGAGATTATTACGAAAATTACACTTTAGTCAGCGCTTTGGATGTGAAGGTAATCAGCTCGTGGTCAATAAATTATCCCGATAACACAGCATCTTCTCACAAACAGTTTACTGATGAATTTTCCTGGGAAGAAACCTCTTCGAAAAATCTCCCGGAAAGATACGACGCATTGATTGATGCATGCATTTTAACCGGTTCCAACGTAGCAGAAAGGCTGATTCCGAGATGGGAAAAACAAGACCGTTATTTTTTCACTCCCAATAAACCGTTGATGCAGCAAGCAATGGATTCAGTGGAAGTTCGCAACTGGAAATCGGCTATTTCACTTTGGAAACAGGCTTCTGATCAGACCAAAAGCTACAAAACAAAATTCCATGCGGCTAACAATATGGCCATTGCCTATGAAATTCTTGGCGATATCGACAACGCCCTTTCCGCTTGCGAAATAGCCATCAATTTCTATCCAAACATCGTAGCTGTAGGTTTCAAAGAGAACAGAGACATTTACGAAACGCTGAATTATTACAATTTTTTGAAAAAGAGAAAAGAAGAAATCG
>CAZIRA010000034.1:2346-17621 GCA_964541615.1 uncultured Paludibacter sp. | reverse complement strand
ATTTACGAAACGCTGAATTATTACAATTTTTTGAAAAAGAGAAAAGAAGAAATCGACCTTATCTCCAAACAACTGAGCGAAAATTAGGTTTTTCGCCTATTTTTTATTTTTAACATAGTTCGATAATGCTTCAATACCGCCTTGTATTCATCTTGAATTATTTCTATTACGCATAAAAAATTCTAAATCACCATGCTTTTACCTTCCGATGAAATTACCCTGCAAAAACGCGGGATCAGCAAGCAGCAGATAGAAGAACAGCTGCGGAGTTTTGTAACCGGATTTCCATTTCTGGAAATAAAGAGCGCCGCATCTATCGGCAACGGATTGCTCCGTCTTTCTGACGATGATATGAAAAAATATTTGGCTGAATGGGATCAATTTCTGAAAACAGATGCCGGTGTTTTGAAATTTGTTCCGGCTTCAGGAGCTGCAAGCCGTATGTTCAAAGACCTGTTTTCATTTCTTGACCATGAAAATGAGAAACCTGAAGGAAGTTTTGAGAAGAAATTTTTTGATGAAATTGAAAAGTTTGCTTTTTACGATGATTTGAACGAAGCCTGCCTGAATAACGAAGGTAAAACTATTCCTGAATTAGTTTTATCCGGCAGATTCAAAGATGTGGTTTCTGATTTGCTCAATAGCAACGGACTAAGCTACGGTTCACTTCCCAAAGGACTTTTAAGGTTCCACTCCTACCCTGCCGAAAAGCGGACTCCCATGCAGGAACATTTGGTAGAAGGTGCACTGTATGCATCTGCTGGTGGCAAAGTAAACATTCATTTTACCGTTTCAGCTGAACACAGAGAATTATTTGAAAAACACCTGAACGAAAGTCTTCCGGCATATGAGGATAAATATTCAGTGAAATATAACGTTGGTTTTTCTGAACAAAAACCATCTACAGACACTGTGGCAGCCGACAGCGACAACCAGCCTTTCCGCGAAGACGGCGAATTGGTTTTCCGTCCGGGCGGTCACGGTGCTCTGATTGCCAACTTAAATGATTTGGATTACGATGTTATTTTCATCAAAAACATTGACAACGTAGTACCCGATTCGTTGAAAGAACCTACTGTAGTGTATAAAAAATTGATTGCCGGACTGCTTGTCAGCCTGCAGAAACAAGCTTTTGCTTATCTGAAAGAACTTGAAAACGAACAGATTTCAGATGCAAAGCTGGCTGTAATCACCCAATTCTGCGAAAGCAAACTTAATAATCATCATCCTGAAATAAAATCGCTGAAAGGGGAAGAGCTGCGCAAATATCTAATTGGAAAACTAAACCGCCCGATGCGTGTTTGCGGCATGGTGAAAAACGTGGGTGAGCCGGGAGGTGGTCCATTCCTTACTGTAAATCAAGACGGTACGGTTTCTCCGCAGATTCTGGAAAGTTCACAGATTGACCAAAGCAACGCTGAAGACAAAGCAAAAATGATGAATTCATCCCATTTCAATCCTGTGGATCTGGTGTGCGGCGTAAAAAACTACAAAGGAGAAAAATTTGATTTACTGAAATACGTGGATAAAAATACCGGCTTTATTTCACTGAAGTCAAAAAGCGGTCGTGAACTGAAAGCACTGGAACTACCCGGACTTTGGAATGGCGCGATGAGTGACTGGAACACCATTTTCGTGGAAGTGCCCATTGAAACATTCAATCCGGTAAAAACGGTAAATGATCTCTTAAGGAAAGAACATCAGTAGAAAAATTCAGTGAATTTTTGTTAATCTGCAGGCATTGATTATCTTTACAGAGATTTCTCAAAAATATTAATTTAAAACTAAAAAAAAATGTTTATGAAAAAACTAACTGCTTTAATTATTGCTTTGGTAGTAGTTGCTCAATTCGGATTACAAGCACAAACTTACAAGCAAAACAAACAAGTTTACAATCCGCGCGAGTACATAAAACAACCTACAGACCCCAACAATCCGGCTGTTGCTGGTCTTGTGTCCTTTTTTATTCCCGGTTTAGGGCAAATGATTAGCGGAGAAACCGGTCGTGGTTTAGGCTTTTTAGGAGGTTCTGTCGGATGCGCTATACTTACAGGCGTGGGATACGGCACATTCGTAAGCAACAACTTAAACAATTCAGGAACAGTATCAACGGCAGGCTTGCCATTAATGATGGTTGGAGCTTTGGGAGGAGCGGCTGTTGGTATTTGGTCAATAGTTGATGCTGTTAAAGTAGCAAAAGTCAACAATATGTATTTTCAAGATAAGCACGGAAGCGCAATAAAGTTAGAATTGTCACCTTATGTTGACTACGCCAATTATGGCGTGGCAGGTCAAAGCAGTCCTGTTGGAGGTCTTTCTTTAAGCGTCAAATTTTAACCGGCTGGATAGCTGTTTTTTCAAAGGGGAAACTTACAGTTTTCCCTTTGTCGTTTTTATGTCCAAAAAATTGCTCAATTTTACTATCTTTGTATCATGAAAAAAAGATATTTCATCTACTTTTCCTACGACGGCTCCGCATATGTCGGATGGCAGATACAACCAAACGGATTATCAGTGCAGGAAGTGATGCAGAAAGTATTTTCTACCGTTCTTCGCGACGAAATTGAAATTGTAGCTGCCGGACGAACCGATTCCGGTGTGCATGCAAAATGCATGATAGCACATGCCGATATCGATTTCAAGTCCTATTCTCTACCCGATTTCATCAATAAAATAAACAGTTTTCTGCCGAATGATATTGCTATCAGTAATATCGTAGAGGTGAAAGCAGATGCACATGCCCGATTCGATGCAGTTTCAAGAAAATATGAATATCATTTGGTTGCCGGGAAAAATGTGTTTCTGAGCGATTATGCCATGCGTGTTTTTCATCCGCTCGATTTTGAAGCAATGAACAGAGCGGCTGAAACGCTGTTCGACTACACAGATTTCACAAGCTTCAGCAAGCTGCACACCGATGCAAAAACCAACAACTGCGTGATAAAACATGCCCAATGGACAATGGTGGATGATAAATGGGTCTTCACCATTGAAGCTGATCGGTTTTTAAGAAATATGGTTCGCGCTATTGTGGGTACATTGCTGGAAGTGGGCAGAGGAAAAATGTCGATCGAAGATTTCAGAAAAGTAATCGAAGCAAAAAATCGGTGCGACGCCGGCACGTCAGTTCCCGGGAAGGGACTTTATCTGGTAAATGTAGAATATCCTTTAGAAGTTTTCAACTGTAAATCCTAAAAGGAAATAACACTTTTTTAACCTGTTCAGACGTCATTCAGTTTGCTGAAAAAATAATTTAGAAAATATTTTGCTATTTATAAAAAATATACCTATCTTTGCAAGCCCAAATAAAAAAGAAAAATAAAAAAATAATTATAGATATGAAAAGCGGAATTCACCCAGAAAATTATCGTCCGGTAGCATTCAGAGATATGTCAAACGGCGAAACTTTTATTTCACGTTCCACTGTCAATGCAAGAGAAACTGAAGTGATTGACGGCGTGGAATATCCATTGGTAAAATTGGAAATTTCCAGTTCATCTCACCCATTCTATACCGGTAAATCCAAATTGGTGGATACCGCAGGACGTGTGGATAAATTCATGAACCGTTACGCCAAACGCAACGAAAAGAAAAAATAATTTCCAAGTAATTTGTACAGAAACCCTGACGGAAACTCAGGGTTTTTTGTTTTAAAAAACTTGGCACCGTTTTTGAATTAAAGATGTTAAATATTTATTTACAAATAAAAACCAACCAGCCATGAAACGTTTATTCAACTTAGGCATTTTACTACTCGGAGTTGCTCTTGTTTTTTCAGCCTGTAAGAAAAAAAGTCCTATCGACGAGAATAACATTCAGTTTGTAAAAGCTGAATCCACTTATTGGGGAGACTACTATGGAAATACAAACTCCATTTTTGACCTTGTAATGTATGACAACAGTTTAGCTGTCAGTTCTCAGGGAAATCTGAACGGGATTGAGGCTATTTTTGACATCAACGCTTCGCCGGGAAGTACAGAAATTCCTGCCGGAACCTACAAATCCGGTACTTCCGGAAATGCCTACACTTTTCAGCGCGGTGATTACGACACAAACGACAACCCGTATGGAAGTTATTTCAGGGTTTGGAAAAACAACAAAGTTACTGAGACATGGCTGATTACAAGCGGCGACTTAATAGTGCAGAAAAGCGGTCAGTACGTCATCTCAGGAATAATCACTACAGAATATAATGAAGCCTACGAATTCAGATACAACGGAAGCATGGAGACTTTCGACGTTACTCCGTGGCCGGAAACATTGAAAAAAGGACAGGTGATTTTTGAAGACCGCGTTACGGGTGTCAACGGCGACAGAAATATGTTTACCATACTTCTGGGTGGAAACGATGTGACTTTCCCCGGATTGGCAGGAAATGACGATGCCATGCGGATTGAACTCTACTCACCGATCAATATCAACAACACAATTGAAAACGGAACCTACTACGTGGAGATTGAAACTGAAAACTACTTCCGAATCATGGACGGATTTGTTGGAAATGATGGCAATGACTACGGAACCTGGTACTACACATCGGAAGCATTCAAGGTACTTTCCGGCGATATGATCGTATCGGTTTCCGGGAACAACTACAACCTGGACTACGAATTCTTTATCGGAGAAAACAACACCGGTTTGAAAATTTCCGGAGTTTACAAAGGAGTTTTGACCTATCTGGATAACTCTGCAAAAGTAAAATCAATGATGAGAGCTCCGGGCGCTACAGAAAGCAAAATAACCCGCGAAGGCAGAACGACCAAACAAAAAACGTTGACTCCAAGCAGTCGCAGCAAATCTGAAAATGATCCGCGTATGACTAAAACAAAATAACATCTCGCAATAAATTTCAAGAAAGGAACAAACTTCGGTTTGTTCCTTTTTTTTTATTGAATTTGAACAACTTTACCGCAAAATGAGTTATTTACAAAGTGAAAACGGAAACCGTCTTGAAAATTCTTTTTTCAAATAATATTCTACAAATTGGGATAAATTTATCGATAAATTGTTTTAGCCCAAAAATTTACTCTGACTGAATTTCTAATTTCAATTTTCCGATTTCTAACTTTAATGTTGTATCTTTGTCGTTCATTTAAATAAATGTAAAATTATGAAATTATTAGAAGGAAAAACAGCTATTGTGACCGGAGCCGCTCGCGGAATTGGCAAAGCAATTGCTCTGAAATTTGCTGCTGAAGGTTGCAATATAGCATTCACCGACTTGGTAATCGACGAAAATGGAATAGCAACCGAGAAAGAAATCGAAGCTTTTGGCGTAAAAGCAAAAGGTTATGCTTCCAACGCTGCTTCTTTTGACGAAACTCATCAGGTTGTGGAAGAAATTGTGAAAGAATTTGGCAAAGTTGATATTTTGGTAAATAACGCCGGAATCACGAAAGACGGCCTTATGATGCGCATGAGCGAACAGCAATGGGATGCAGTAATTGCTGTGAATCTGAAATCGGCTTTCAACTTTGTGCACGCCTGTACGCCGGTAATGATGAAGCAAAAATCAGGTTCAATCATCAATATGAGCTCCGTTGTGGGCGTTTCTGGCAATGCGGGCCAAACCAACTATTCAGCTTCAAAAGCAGGTATGATCGGTCTTGCTAAATCTATCGCCAAAGAACTTGGTTCACGCGGTGTGCGTGCTAACGCTATTGCTCCCGGTTTCATCGAAACTGAAATGACTCACGCACTGACCGACGAACAACGCGCTAAATGGGCAGAAACAATTCCTTTGCGCCGCGGCGGATCACCGGAAGAAGTTGCTAAAGTCTGCGTATTCCTTGCATCTGACCTTTCCAGCTACGTAAGCGGACAAGTGATCAACGTGTGCGGCGGAATGAACACTTAATAGAAAAGCTTCCCAAATCCCCCAATGGGAAGCTTTTTTCGTTATTTACTAATTATTTTTGATTTTTGCAGAGAAATTTTTGATTTTTCAATTAGAAATTCCTATCTTTGCAGTCCGAAAAAAGAAATTAGAAATAACAAAATAAAACTCGAATAGAAATGAAAAGGACATTCCAACCTTCACAACGTAAAAGAAGGAACAAACACGGATTTCGTGAAAGAATGGCTACTGCAAACGGACGTAGAGTATTAGCTGCACGCCGTGCTAAAGGAAGAGCCAAATTGACTGTTGCTGATGAAGCACGCCACAAACACTAATTTCATCGCAATTTATAAAACAAATTAAAAAAGGCTGAATCAAATAATTTTGATTCAGCCTTTTTTATTATTTCTATTTTTTCAAAGTCTTACGTAGTCTCTTCAATCCATTTCAGTTTTTTCAATCCCCAGAAAATCAGCGCCAAAGCAACTCCCACAACGGCTGCAAAAGCCATTCCTTTCAATTCAACGGTTCCCAGTTTTACGCTGGCTCCACTAATCCCCACGACAAAAGTAACCGCACCGAGCACCATGTTGCTGTTTCTACTGAAATCTACTTTCTGTTCAATCAAAATTCTCAATCCCTGAACTGCAATTACACCGTAAAGAAGAATCGTGATTCCGCCCATTACCGCCATCGGAATACTGGTGATTGCTGCAGAAATTTTACCAATCAAAGAAAATAAAATCGCTAAAATCGCCGCTCCGCGAATCACCCAAACGGAATAAACGCGCGTAATTGCCATAACGCCGATATTTTCACCGTAGGTAGTATTAGGTGGCGAACCTGCAAAACCGGAAAGAAGGTTGGAAATTCCATCACCCAAAAGCGAACGGTGAAGACCTGGCTCTTTCATCAAATCTTCGTCAGTCACTTTACTAGTCACAATCAAGTGGCTGATGTGCTCTGCAAGGACTACAAGACAGGCAGGAAGTATGATAACCACCGCATTCAAGCTAAATGTAGGTGAATGAAAAGTAGGAAGCGCAAACCAGCCGGCATTATTTATCAACTCCGTATCCACCATTCCTTTGGTCAATGCAAGTATGTAGCCGGCAATTACAGCAATCAGAATTGGAATCACTTGCAGAAATCCTCTGAAGAGCACCGAACCGAATACACCTACTGCAAGCGTAAACATGGAAACGATTACCACGTCTTTGTCCATGGTGAACGGCTGCACAGTTTCTCCTACGGCTGTTGGGAATGGAGCCAAACCGGCCTGCTGAACGGCAATAGGTGCCAATTCCAATCCGATAATAGCAACCACCGCACCCATTACTGCGGGCGGCATTGCGATGTCAATCCATTTTACACCCCATTTTTTAACAATAAATGATACCAGGATAAAGAACAGTCCGAAGAAAATAAATCCTGACTGAGCAGCATTAAAACCACCGTAACTTGTACTGATAAGAATTATCGGAGCAATAAATGCAAAACTTGACCCGAGATAAGCAGGTATGCCACCTTTGGTTATCCAGCTATAAATCAGCGTACCTATTCCATTCATAAACAGCGCGATAGCAGGATTGACTCCTACCAAAATCGGCACTAAAATAGTGGCACCAAACATGGCTGCTAAATGTTGAAAACTGAGTGGAAGCGTTTGAAGGACAGGTAGCTTGTCGTGAATACCGATGGTATGTCTGCTCATAGGTGTGGATGATTAATGGTTATTTTTTTGCAAAAGTAGTAAAAAAAAATTCTCATTAATAATCTTTTCATATTAAAGATAGAGTTAAGGTTTGGATTGATTTTGTACTGTTACTTTTTATTCAAAGAAACTAAAATGTACATTCCCATAATGCCGGTGAAATGAAAAGTGCGGATGACTCTCAAACTTGTTTTTGATTGAATGTTCAAGCACAAAAAGTCCATCGGGTTTCAGCAATTCATTTTTGAAAATCAGAGCCGGCATCTCCTCCAGCCGCTCCAGATCATACGGCGGATCTGCAAAAATCACGTCAAATTTAATTTTAGTAGAAGAGACAAACTTGAAAACATCGCCTCTTATAAGCGTAAGATTATCAATTTTGAGCAATTGGCAGGTTTTGCGGATAAATGTTGCATGACGGTCGTTTTGTTCCACACAGATCACACTTCTGGCTTCACGTGAAATAAATTCAAAACCAATACTGCCCGTTCCTGCAAAAAGATCGAGAACATCAATTCCCTCAAAATCTATCTGATTGTTGAGCAGATTGAAAAGTCCTTCTTTGGCAAAATCAGTAGTCGGGCGTGCAGTAATATTGTGAGGCACGTCGATACGCCTTGCTTTGAATTTTCCATTAATAATACGCATAAAATATAATTACGATTTAAGGATATCAGGAATATCTTAACTTTCTAATTTCTAATCTGCCTGAGGCAGACAGGTTTCTAACTTATAACTTCTAACTTCATAACGTACTGTTTCAATAATGCCACAAGACCACTATCCGCAGAATTTTCAAATAATATTTTCAATGCAAATGTTTCGGTATCAAGTCCAAGCTGTTCGTAAGCATTCAGCACAAAGTAACAGATATCCTCGTTGGTTTTCGTTTGGAAAGCGTTGGCCAGAAGCAAGGAATTGTCATTTACCACAATCAGATCTACAAAATCTTTCCTCAAATACACAAAAGCGGCATTCGAATTTCTTTTCACATCCTGTTTCAAAAGCTTGAAAAGGTGATGATCCACTTCCGCTTCAGGATATTTTTTGTCAAAGAAATTCATCAGCGGTTCCTGCACTTCAAAAACCAGATGAGCACCCCATTGCGGCAGCAAATTATAAAGAAGTTTCGTTTTCTCGTTTTTCCCAAATTCAAGTTCAAAAAATTCATTAAAATCACTCTGTCTGAACAACTCATTGGGAATCAACTTATAATGGCTGTTTTCAAAAACAATCAGCACATTTTCATCCGATACACGAAGCTCTGGCTGTTCAAAAAAATGTTCGAAAAATTGAACTTCATTCAACTTCCCGGCAGGAACATTGATCAATTGCTGCAATACAACTTCGTCATTCTCATCAGTTATCACATAAGAAATTCCTTCGGAATGGATCCGAATCAGCAGATTATTGTCAGGATGTTGAAGTTGAGAACTTTCTTTCATATCGCTGGTTTTAGAATAAAGCAATAATATTTATCCAGGAATGGATTATTGCTTAACAAAGATAGTGGGATTTGGGGAATTAATCTCAAAAATCATATAAAAAACACATTTTTTGGTAACAAGGAACAAAACCAATTGCGTATATTTGCAAAAAGATAATTAACAGATGGACACAAAAAACATACAGCTTTACCGAAAATTAGTTCAGGAAAACGAGGGTGTTTTCAGCTTTTCTGAGCGAAAAGAACTGCGTGAAATTATCAAAAAATTCTTGACGAACGAAAAACTCCTCAACGAAAATCCGGAATCTTTTTTGTCTAAAAAGTTAGAAGTCAGCGATATCATCCTGCGAGAAATCGGCCTTGGAAAAGCAGCCGTGGTCAGTTATCTGATGATGGAACTCGCCGAGAAGCAACTTTTAGAACCATCTTCGATTGAAAAGAAGTTTAATATTTCTGTCAATACAATCATCTCCGGTCTGCAACGCGTGAAAGGGCTGTATGAAAAAAACGCTTCACTTGAAACAGAAAATTTCAGAAAACTCCTTCTGACGCTTGCTGAAGATGTTCGTGTGATTTTGATTATCGTAGCGGTAAGGTTGCAGACGATGCGGAATCTGGCTGATTACCCTGAATCCGAACAGCAGCAGATTGCCCGTGAGAGCTCGTTTCTTTACGCTCCTCTCGCCCACCGCATGGGATTATACACCATCAAAACCGAGTTGGAAGACCTTTCGCTAAAATTCACAAACCGCGAAATTTACAAGGAAATCGCAAAAAAACTGAACGAGACCAAACGTTCGCGCGATCAGTACATTTCAGCTTTTATCGAACCTTTGAAGGAAAAAATGAAAGAGACCGGTTTCCCTTTTGAAATAAAAGGCCGTACAAAGTCTATCCACTCCATTTATACAAAAATAAAAAAGCAGAACACCACATTTGAGAATATTTACGATCTTTTTGCTATCCGGATAATCTTTGACACACCAATAGAAAAAGAAAAAGCAGTCTGCTGGCAGGCTTATTCCGTAGTTGCAGACATGTATCAGCCCAATCCGAAACGGCTTCGTGACTGGCTCTCCATTCCAAAAACAAACGGATACGAAAGCCTTCACACAACTGTGCTCGGCCCGCAAAACAAATGGGTAGAAGTGCAGATACGTACCGAACGGATGAACGAAGTTGCCGAAAAAGGACTTGCGGCGCACTGGAAATACAAAGGAATCAAAAGCGAAAGCGGGATGGACGAATGGCTCAAAAACATTCGGGAAATTCTGGAAAATCCTGAGCTGAATGCGGTTGATTTTATGGATGAGTTCAAACTAAATTTGTACGACAAAGAAGTATTCGTATTTAGCCCGAACGGCGACCTGCACAAGCTTCCGAAAGGTGCCACGGCACTCGATTTTGCATTTTCTATCCACACTAGCCTGGGTTCACAGTGCGTTGGTGCCAAAGTAAACGGCAAGCACGTACAGATAAAATATGTACTCAACAACGGCGACCAGGTTGCGGTACTCACTTCTCCTACGCAGAAACCAAATCCGGCGTGGCTCAATATTGTAGTCACCTCCAAGGCGAAAAACAAAATCCGTCAGGCGTTGAAAGAAATTGAGTTCAAAGATGCCGAAATTGGCCGGGAAACACTGCACAGACGTTTCAAAAACTGGAAAATTGAGATGGACGACGGTATTTTTTCCAAACTTGCCAAAAAGAAAGGATATAAAACCGTCAGCGACTTATATCAAGCAATTGCACAGGAAAGAATTGATATTCACGAACTCAGGACGCAGTATCTGGATTTGGAAAACAGGGAAAATAATCCGACTATCGAAACGCGGACGGCAGAAAGTTTTACCAAAGAAATCCAGCAGATTCCGGACAATACAGCCAAAGAGGACGTGCTTGTCATCGACAATGATTTGAAAAACGTGGATTATAAACTGGCAAAATGCTGCAATCCGATTTACGGTGATGATATTTTTGGATTTGTATCGGTGACCGGAGGGATCAAAATTCACCGAAACAACTGCCCGAATGCTCCGCAGATGATTTCGAAATTCGGTTACCGCATCATCAAAGCTCGTTGGTCAGGAAAAGCGGAAGGTTCCCTCTACCCCATCACACTGCGCGTTATCGGACACGACGACATTGGAATTGTGACAAACATTACTTCGGTGATTTCCAAGGAGAAAGATGTGCTGCTCCGCTCCATTTCCATCGATACGAATGCAGGTCTGTTTCAGGGGACCATCACGGTAATGGTGGATGACAATAAAAAACTGGATTTTGTCATCAAAAAAATCAAAACCATCAAAGGGGTGAAAAATGTGAGCAGAATGTGATTATTGATTGACGATTGGTAATTCTGATGTGTTTTTTGCCTTATTTATTCTTAGAACTGAAAAAATGAGCAACTGTTCACTCCTTGATTAATTTGTGAACTTCTGTTTTCCCTCCGGCTGTTACCCGAAGAAAATACAATCCAGAGACTAATTCCATGATATTTAATGTAGCTTGATCTGTGTTCTGAAAACTTTCGGACTTAACTATTCTGCCCAGTTTGTCGATTATTGTAAGAGAAAAATTGTGTGACACCGCAGGAAGAGACAATGTAACAATATCTTTAGCAGGATTAGGTGATATTGTTCCCTGCATTGTTTCCAATTCAGAAACACCGGTTATAACCAACGGCTCACCCCACTCGGTATCTCCTTTTTTGAAATAGACAAGCCCCTCATTCTGGAAGCATCCCCAAAAACTGCCACAGTTACTATAAGGTCCGCCTAGTCCTTCCAAATAAACTTTACTAGGAAAACACCCATCCCATATGGGCGTGACCCAGCAATCATAACCGTATCCGACAATATTTTCAAAGGATGAATTGTCTATTTTGTGCAATCTTCGTAAATTCGACATAAAATTTTTCGTTCCCATAGAATGTATAGTACTATTTATCATCATTATATTATAAGCTTCATACTCTCTAAAAATAGTTTCCATGGGCAGTTTCTCAAAATAATAATCCTTTATAATCTTTTGCTTTCCCAACGCTTCAGATACAACACCATTTTTATCCACTTTCCTCAAAAACTGATAAACGATCGAATCCGGATAATCAGCACGAGAAAGATAATTGAGAATAGTCTTGATGTTATCCGACTTAAAATCGGCGTAATTAGGCCCTATGCAATCGAATTCATATCTGATGTGAAGTTCATCTCCCGGTTGAAAATCAAAGATATCAAATGAAGTCAGGTTTTGAATACCGAGTCTCGGATTCGTCATTCCCACCAGAGTTAAGATTGAAGAGTTAAAAAAATCTGAAAAAGAATTACTATTTTCTATGTTTGGAAATGTGTAAAAATCATAAGATTTAAGCATCCCGTATTTTTTACTTATAAGCACAGGATTCTTATATTTAGTTATTCCAGCATCAGAAATATAAAACGAAATATGCTTTACGGAATCAACGATGCTCAGAAAACTTTCCTCCGTGATTTTTTCAACTTTTCCCGTTATAATCATGTCATTTTTCTGAAAAACAATCCATTCATCATTTACCGCTGCTGATGCCTTGATTTTAATGGAATCTCCGTTTCTATTAAAAAAATAATTGTAATCTTGATTGACAATAACCTTATCTCCCAGCAAGGATCCTCCATCAGGAGTAAAGCAGTAGTAAGGAGACTTTCCACGAATACTCTTCAAGGGATAAAAAATAGAATCACCATCACTGATTTTCACCGAATCAATTCTCATGGGAGCTATATAGTTATAGGCATCTTGATAATACGTTGTATTGTGTGAATAAACAGCTTGATAATCATACGCGAGCACATCTAAGCTGATTATCGTAAGGCAGAATAATAACAGAATTTTTCTCATAGTCATAATTATTAATGAATTGCTATTTAATCAATTAACTCACTTTTTCTTCAAAGGTAGTTATAAAATGACAGAATAGATTTCAATTATAATAAAAAAAGCTTTCAGAATAAACCTTGTGCCATAAAGTTACGGAATCGACAATTCAATAATGAATAAAAATAAAATTGTATCACCTGCAGATTACACCCGTCCTTGCGGATATGTCCGTCTTCTCAGATATGTCATTATTTAAATGTATAAAATCCGTGCAGCCCGGGCCCGAGGATTTATAATCCGAAGTTCTTGTATTATCAGGATTTGTAATCCGTTTACAAACTTTTATACCACAAAAATAAGGATTTCTTTCTAATAATACGGATTTAAAAATCCTCATAGTATCTAAGGCGGAATTAATTAAATTCCGCAAGCCTGTCCCGCTTAACGGGAACCAGCGCGGTTATTTGCATATTTGCTAAACATATCCGATGAGACTGGTAGACTCTGTAATGCTTCTAACAAGGTATTTCAGCGACTGAGTATATTAAACAACCGGGAAATAGTGATAAAAAGTAAAAGCAAAAACATACAACTGAACATAAACCACCACAGCTAATAAGCTCAAACAAATTTTTATTTTTTCACCTTTCTCAAACTTTTTCACATTTGAAAATGTTTATAATAATTGCACTATCTCCTTAAAAAAACATATGAATAAAAGAAAAGTATTTGAGCAAAGGCGTAAGGCTTTGCAAGACATGGAAGAAGCTGCTGTCCAGAAACAGCATTTGAAGCTCAAACTCACTGCCCGCGAGCGGCTTAATATTCTTTTTGACGAAGGAAGTTTTTTTGAACTCAATCCTTTTGTAGAACCCGCAAAATCCATTAAGAAGACACAGAATGCTTTTGGTGACGGTGTAGTGGTTGGTCGCGGACTAGTTCAGGGACGAAGCGTATTTGCCTATGCACAGGATTTTACAGTAATGGGCGGTTCACTCGGATATGCGCACGGTATGAAAATTGCCAAAGTGCAGGAAATGGCGCTGAAATTTGGTGCTCCCTGTATTGGGTTGATTGACAGTGGGGGCGCACGGATTCAGGAAGGAATCAACAGCCTCTCTGCTTATGCCCGAATTTTCAAAAACAACGTGAAATCTTCCGGAATTATTCCTCAAATCAGCGTAATTCTTGGTCCTGCTGCCGGTGGAGCAGTTTATTCGCCTGCCATTACCGACTTCGTAATTATGACCAACAAAACTTCCTACATGTTCGTAACCGGGCCCGATGTAGTGAAAGAAGTTTTGAATCAGGATATTACAATGGATGATTTAGGAGGCGGAAATGTGCATGCCGAAAAAAGCGGTGTTGCGCATTTTGTCTTTGAGGATGAAGAGCATGCCATCATGCAGGTTCGTAAACTTCTCGCTTACCTTCCGTTGAATAATTTCGATCCGGTGCCGGTTTCGATGGATGTCGATTTCAATGAAGACAGACAGGAATACCTGAACAAAATCGTTCCTGATGATCCGAACCGTCCGTATGACATGAAGGAAATCATCAACACACTGACTGACAACAACTCATTTCTTGAAATTCACGAAAAATACGCTCAAAACATCATCGTTGGTTTTGCCCGTTTGGATGGAA
Organism: uncultured Paludibacter sp.; assembly: GCA_964541615.1. Lineage (GTDB taxonomy): Bacteria > Bacteroidota > Bacteroidia > Bacteroidales > Paludibacteraceae > UPXZ01. The sequence continues at coordinate 3,110 of CAZIRA010000034.1, read as the reverse complement.
AAACCATCGGCATTGTAGCCAATCAGCCAAAAGTAATGGCCGGCACGCTCGACATCAACGCCAGCATAAAAGGCTCCCGGTTCGTACGATTCTGCGATGCATTTAATATTCCGCTTCTGGTATTGGAGGATGTTCCGGGATTTCTGCCCGGTGCCGACCAAGAACACACCGGCATTATCCGCAACGGTGCCAAACTACTCTATGCATTCTGCGAAGCAACCGTTCCACGAGTTACCATTATCACCCGTAAAGCTTACGGCGGTGCATTCGTAGTAATGAACAGCCTGGGAATTGGCGGTGACTTCAATTTTGCCTGGCCATCGGCCGAAATTGCCGTAATGGGACCTGCCGGAGCTATTAAAATTGTGAACCGTGCTGAACTTGCATCTGCAACGGATCGCGCAGCCATGGAGAAAGAACTGATTGAGAAATACAAAGATGAAATCGCTAATCCATTCAAAGCTGAGGAACTCGGCATGATCGACGACGTAATACAGCCATCGAAAACCCGCGAAGTGCTGATCACTATTTTTGATATTTTATCAAACAAACAATACTCACAACCGGAAAGAAAACATGGTAACATACCGTTGTAAGAACTCTAATTCATTGACTGTGAGCGTTGGACTAAATAAAAATTAACTTTATTAGAAAATAATATTTTAGTACCTCTGTTATTCTCCTTCAGGGGTTAGGGGTTATATTTATTATGAAAAAAATTCTTATCGCCAACAGAAACGAAATTGCCATCCGCATTATTCGTT
>CAZIRA010000034.1:0-2246 GCA_964541615.1 uncultured Paludibacter sp. | reverse complement strand
ATGAAAAAAATTCTTATCGCCAACAGAAACGAAATTGCCATCCGCATTATTCGTTCGGCAAAAAAGCTTGGACTTACAACGTACGTTATCCAGGGAAACCGCGAGCCGGATGCTCTATATCTGGAATATGCCGATGAAATTATTCCTATACGTGAGGATTTGGCAGAAAAAACGATCTTCCTCAATCCGGAAGCTATCGTGAAAATAGCCTTGGAACATCAGATTGACATGATTCATCCGGGTTACGGTTTCCTATCAGAAAATCCTGAATTTGCAAGGCTTTGCAAAGACAACGGAATTATTTTTATCGGACCTTCGTCGGATCTGATTCGTGACATGGGAATCAAAACCATTGCAAAAAAGATGGCAGCAGAAGCTAAAATGCCTTTAGTTCCCGGAAGTCCCGGAGCAATTACCGACGCACAAGTTGCCAAGGAATTTGCTGATAAAATCGGCTATCCTGTTATCCTGAAAGCCTCTGCCGGAGGTGGCGGACGCGGTATGCGTATCGTGGAAAAACCGGAAACGATGGAACGCCATTTCAAATCGGCTCATGAAGAAGCCCTTGCCGCTTTCGGAAACGGTGATATGTTTATCGAAAAATACCTGGTTAATCCAAAACACCTTGAATTTCAAATTCTGGGTGATAAACACGGCAATGTAATCCACTTGGGTGAAAGAGAGTGTTCTCTTCAGCGGAAGCACCAGAAAATTGTGGAAGAAGCACCTTCGGCAAGTATTTCTGCTGAAAAACGGGAGGAAATGGGTCAACTGGCTGTTCAATTTGCCAAAACAATTGGATACTATTCTGCCGGGACAATCGAATTTATTTTGGATGAAGACGGATCTTATTTCTTCATGGAAATGAATACCCGAATTCAGGTAGAACATCCGGTCACAGAAGTGATTACAGGAGTTGACTTGATTGAGTGGATGATCCGGATTGCCATGGATGAAACCCTGACCTTGAAACAGGAAGATATTCGTTTCAACGGATGGGCAATCGAGTGCCGCGTGAATACGGAAGATCCGCAAAACCGTTTCAGTCCGCAGACCGGTTTTATTGAAAAGATTCAGTTTCCTCACGGCGACCACATCCGCATCGAAACAGGCGTAAAAGATTTTTCACTGGTTACTCCTTATTTCGATTCGATGATTGCCAAAATTATTGTTCACGGTGATAATAGAAGTGACTGTATCCACAAAACATTGAACGCGCTGAATGAATTTTCTATTTCAGGCCTAAAAACTACTGTTCCTTTCTGCCGCACCGTTTTGCGAAGCAAGGAATTTGTGGAAGCGACCTATACAACACGCTGGGTGGACAATGTATTTACCACAGACATGCTTGAATCGGAAGAGGAAGCTATGATGGCTGCGTTGGCTGCAACGATCACCTATGCAAAGGAATACCTGCAATATTCGTCAGAATCGCCGATGTTTAAGAGCGAATCGCTGAATGTCTGGGTGCTGAATAAGAGAATTAATAAGTAAGCCCACCCAAATCCTCCCGAAGGGATGGCTTCAAAAGTGGTACACGAGATTCTATTAATCTTAATAATTAATCATATATTCAACCATTGCTCATTCAACTATTTCACCGATTAACTAATTAACCAATTAACTAATTAACTAATTAACTAATTAACTATTCAACCAATTCATAATGGCAACATCATACGTATATAAAAGAGACGCGACCCGATTGTTTATCGCAATGCGTGACAACGGAGCCCGCTACAAAATTTATCTTCCAAAGGAATCCAAGCCGATTATTAATGGCCAGGAGAAAGATATTTTTTTCATTGAACACAAAAATAATTTCTCTTCGTTCAGCATGGACGACATTATGTACCGTTGTGAAATTACGCAGCGCGATCAAAACCGCATCATGGTGAAAGTAAACGGTGTGGAGTACAAATTCAGCCTGGAATCAATTTTTTCTTACCTTCGTCAAAATATGCTCAACAAAGGTGCATCCGCTGTGGCAGATAACAACATCCGCTCGCAGATGCCGGGCAAAATTGTGGACATTTTCATGAGTGAAGGCGACCTTGTAAATGAGGGCGAACCGATTCTTAGCCTTGAAGCAATGAAAATGCAGAACGAAATCACTGCTCCATGCAACGGCGTAATCCGAAAAATTCACGTACAGCCCGGACAATCGGTTATGCAGGATGAACTGATGGTGGAAATTGTGACCATTGATGAATAGACTATTTAGTTTTGGGTTTTGGGTTTTGAGT
>CAZIRA010000033.1:13068-24065 GCA_964541615.1 uncultured Paludibacter sp. | reverse complement strand
AGCGGTGTGTTCAATTCGGATTTCACAGCTGAAATTATTTCTGCTGAAACGGGATTCAACGCTCCACTTCCTGCTTCGAGATAGATCATTTTCATTCCGAGCAGTTCTCCGGCAACAGCCGTAGAAACGGACTTTTCAACATCATTAGATCTGATAGGATTGGTTTTGCTCACTCGTTTTACAGCAGAATCCGTTCCGCCATCAATCAAAATATATCCGACCGGAATCACTTCAATACCGGATTTTTTGATTTTCAATGCCGAATGAACATGCTGACCGATCAGATAATCGGTATTTCGACCGGAAATAAGCGAAAGGAAAAGAAGCGCATCCGCTTTGGGAGTGAATTGCGAAGCATCTCCTGGGAAAAGTACTTTTGGAACAGGAATATCAGCCAACTGATTGAGCAAATCATCCGAAAAACAATTTTTACTACTTCCGCCAATGAAAATAAAATCAGGATGAAAACTCTTCAACTGATCCAACATTTTTTCCATCAATTCGCCAAAACATTTGTCCGGATCCAACAAAACAGCCAGCATTTTTTTATTGCGGGCTTTATTTTTCAAAATATATTGATATATATCACTCATTATCAATACAATACGCCAATGTAAAAGTATCAGTGAGCAGGTACTCCAACTTGTATTTTTTTTGTGTGTCGGTGTGAATTACGTAGAGCGAGCCTTCTTTTTCAATCTCAAAAGGCAGTATCTGCAGTTGTTCTGCAAAATTATACGCTGTTTCGCCGATGATTTTGTACATTGCCTCTTTTGCCGACCAGGCTATGCGCAAAAAATCAAAGTTTTTATCCTTTTCATACTCAGCCAATTCATCTTTTCCCAAAAAACGGGTGGAGATTTTTTCAAGCTTGCTGGAAGGAGATTCTACGTCAATGCCCACCTCCATGGCAGGATGCACCATCACTGCCACGCAATTCTGACAATGCGAAAAACTAATCTTATAACTGCCGTCTTTCAATACCGGCTTACCGTAGTAGGTATATTCTATCTCCTTTTCCTCACCATTCAAAGCGTTTTTAAGTGCCAGTCGGATACCCAGAAACTCTTTTTTCCTATGCTCGGTTTTCAATTTTTCCAAATCATTCCGGTAAAGATGCGGATCGCTTAGTTCTGCCAATAATTCATCGATCGAAAAGCGGTTTTCGACAATGCATATTTTGCTGTTATGATATGTAATTGATTGACAGGAAATCATCTCCTTTTAGATGAACAGATATTAGATTATAAGAACATAGAATTCGGAATTCGGTCACCGGTCTTCCTTCAATTTCTTCCACTCAAAGCTTTCCATCAGTCTCATAATGTCTTGTAAAACATACTGTGACATCGGTGCGATCGAGTCTTGATTTGGTACACTTTCAAAATAGAGTGCTCCCCGGAAAAAATGTTTCGTGCTGTCGGTCAGAATAAACTGCACCGGCGAAGCTGTGTTTCCAGAAAGTTCGTAAAGTATTCCATAAACTCTCTTTTCAGGATTTTCATACGGAATTTCGGCAATATCATCAGCTTTTACAAGGTGCCTGTACACGATGCTTCGTGTATCTTCCACCAGTCTGAATAAATCTGAGCGAACCGGCTTGTAACTGCAATAAATATTCGCATTCAATGAAGGATACTGAATATCAATCCAATACTGCTCGCCGATTTCACTTCGCGGTATAATCTTAGCCGAGTTGGAAAATTCAAAAGAATAGGGATAGTTATTCTGATTAAAAACCTTGTAATCGTGAGCAGGCATATCTACCCGAAAATATCCATATGGACGGGGCGTAGAATTTTCTTTACAACTTGTGGCAAGTAAAAATACAGAAAAAATCAAAAGGATGAAAGCAGACTGTATGGCTGATTTAGTCGTCATTATCATGCGCTTTGTCCGGATCATTTTTTATATGAAGTTTCACTTTTTTGATACGGCGGTTGTCAACCTGTAAAATCTCGAAAACAAAATGATTGTATTGAAGTTTTTCGTTTTTCACCGGCATCTCACCTTTGATTTCGAGAATCATTCCGGCCAACGTTTCTACTTCTTCGGTAATTTTCTCAAATTCCTTGCTGTCAATTTCAGTTACTTTGAAGAAGTCGTTCAGCAATATTTTTGCCTCAAAAATATATGTATGGTTATCAATTTTTTGGAACAAAACTTCCTCTTCATCGTATTCATCGCTGATATCACCTACAATTTCCTCGATGATGTCTTCCAGTGTAATCAGCCCAGAAATTCCACCGTATTCATCCACTACCAATGCCAGGTGCACTCTGTTTTCCTGAAACTCAATCAGCAAATCATCTATCTTTTTTGTTTCAGGCACGTAATAGGCCTGACGTATCAAAGTCTGCCAACGGAAAGATTCCGGTTTATCCAAAAATGGCAACAAATCTTTACTGAAAAGTATTCCTTTAATATTATCCCTGCTTCCTGAATAAACCGGCAATCTGGAATATCCCGACTCCCGAATCAAATCCATCAATTGACTGTAATTCAGCTTGGTATCAACATCAATCATATCCACACGGGAAGTCATAATATCCGAGACCTGGATATTCCCGAATTTGATGATTCCTTCAAGCATTTCCTTATCTTCTTCCTGCGTTTCGGTGGTCATATCCAGTGCATGTGACAGTTCGTCCACTGAAATGGTATTCATATTTATTTTGTTCAACTTACTGTAAACCAATGCTTTTGATTCAGCCAACAAATCAACGAAAGGGCGAAAAAAGTTTTGCAGTCCAAGCAGAGTTACCGCACTTTTTCTTACAGTTTGCTTGGAATATTCCGATGAATATACCCTCGGCATCAGCTCACTGAAAACGATAAAAACAAGGCTTATTCCTATCAGTGGACCTACAAATTTCCAAACAGGTGTATTTTCAAAATTGAAAACTGAATAAACAAACGTGAGGGATAAAATGATAAATGCAATTTTCACCACATTGCCTCCTATAATGATGGTGGCAAGCAGTTTCTGCGGAGTTCTCAAAAGTTTCAAAGCAGATTTGTCTTTTTTCAAATCGCTCTCTTCGAATTCATCCAAATCATCTTGAATTAACGAAAAATAGGCCACTTCCGCTGAACTGAAAAAAGCTGAAAATGCCAGAAAAAGCAATGACAACGCCAAAATAACGTAATCGCTCCAAATCGGAGTGTTGAAATATACGTCGGTATATATATTCAGTAAATTTGATTCCACAAAAAATATTTTTGTTATAAAATGCAAATATACATTATAAATTTCATTTTTGGCATCTAAATTTGATAATTTTCAGTTGATAAAAATATTTGATTTCGTGTCAGTTTATCTTTTCGTTTCACTTTTTTAGTTCAAAAGAGACAGAAAAGAGGTCTTTTTTATGTAATTTTGCAAATATATTTGGATTAGCTATTTTCAGAACAAATAATTTTGGATAAATAGCTATTCAACCAACAAACCATTTAACGAATTAACTAAATCACTAAATGCGCATCGATATTATTTCAGCCGTACCCGAATTGTTGGAAAGTCCACTCAATTTTTCCATTGTAAAACGGGCCAAAGAGAAGGGACTCGCTGAGATTTTCATTCATAATTTACGGGATTACACACAGGACAAACACCGTCGTGTGGATGATTATGCTTTTGGTTTTGGTGCCGGAATGGTGTTGCAGATTGAACCAGTTGACAATGTAATTTCAAAGCTGAAAAGCGAACGAAATTACAATGAAATAATCTATACTTCGCCGGATGGTGAGAAATTTAATCAGAAAATGGCAAATAGTTACTCGCTTGCCGAAAACCTGATTATTCTGTGCGGACATTACAAAGGAATTGATCACCGAATCCGTGAACATTTGATTACCAGAGAGATAAGCGTTGGAGATTTTGTACTGACAGGTGGCGAACTTCCTGCCTGCATCATGACCGACGCCATTGTGAGACTTATTCCGGGTGTGATCAGCGATGAAACTTCTGCTTTGTCGGATAGTTTTCAGGATAATCTGCTGGCACCGCCGGTTTATACGCGCCCAGCCGATTACAATGGTTGGAAAGTGCCTGACATACTACTTTCCGGCCATCAGGCAAAAGTGGAAGAATGGCTACACCAGCAGTCTGTGGAGAGGACCAAAAGATTAAGACCTGATTTATTGGAATGAAATTTTTCATACTATATTTGATTTTAATCAATCTAATTTCTGCCGGATTATTTATTTTTGATAAAGATTCGGCAATAAGAAACGGCCAACGAATTCAAGAGGCAACCTTTCATCTGTTGGAATTATTGGGCGGTGTTTTTGCCGTAATCGTGATGATGTACGCCATCAGACATAAGAATAGAAAATTCAAATATTTCATTATCACATATTTAATACTATTTTTGTGGATTGGTGTTTTCTTGATGATTCGATTTGAACTTTATCGTTTGACAAATTTATGAAACAGAGAGAAGAGAAATCTACGCGCCTCTTTGACGGTGTAAAAACTTTCAAAGAGCAGGACTTTGCTTCGGTAAAAGATCTTTTCAGGGATCTGGAACGTGAGCAAAATCCGCACACGCTGTTTATCGGATGTTCTGATTCGCGGGTTGTGCCCAATTTAATAACGCACACATTGCCCGGCGAACTGTTTATCATCCGAAATGTGGCGAATTTGGTGCCTTACTACAATCAAAATCACGATAATTACCTGGCAACATCTTCTGCCATAGAATATGCGGTAAATGTGCTGAATGTGGAAAATATTATAATCTGCGGGCATTCCAACTGTGGTGGTTGCCGGGCTATTTATGCCAGCGAGAGTAAGATGAAAGATTTGCCGATGGTAAAAAAATGGCTGGAACTGGCCTATCCCGTTAAAGCTCAGGTACGTGAAAAAATTCTGAAAACTCCATCTGCTTCGTGCAAGCGTGATGAATTTACCGCTCAGCTCAACGTGGTGGAGCAGATGAAGCATTTACTTACTTTTCCTTATGTAAAAGAACGTTACGAGGCGGGAGACTTGAATATTTTAGGTTGGTATTACGTGATTGAAACAGGTGAAGTTTACAATTACTCACCTGTATCGGAAGAATTTGAAAAGATTGAGTGATTGAAAAGAGCTTTATTCAGGTGTGTGATTGATGTTAGCTGTTTTGCATCTTCTAGAAACTATTCAACTATTCAACTATTTATCTATAAACAAAAGAAATGGCTTGGATTTATTTAATTATCGGCGGATTTTTTGAAACACTTTTTGCCTTCAGCTTGGGAAAAATTTCAGCAAGCTCGGGCAAAGAGATGTTTCTTTGGATTGGTATTTTTCTGGTTGCCGTCAGTTTATCCATGTATTTTCTATACAAAGCAATTAACATGGGCCTGGGAATTGGTGTTTCCTACGCGGTTTGGGGTGCAATTGGTGCTGCAGGAGCTGTGATTGCAGGAATTTTTTTACTGAATGAGCCTGTTTCGTTTTGGAGAATTTTCTTTTTGACCATGCTGATTATTTCGGTTATCGGCTTGAATTTGAGTTCGAATGCTTTGAAATAAAATTTCACAAAATGTCTTGTTTCTAAAAATCTATGTTCTAAAAGTCTATATAATGGTAAAAGCAGGAATAATCGGCGGTGCGGGATACACAGCCGGAGAATTAATTCGAATTCTCACACATCATCCCAAAGTGAAAATTGAATTTATAAACAGCAGTAGCAATGCGGGAAATCCCGTTACGGCTGTTCATGGCGGATTGATCGGTGAAACTGATTTAGTTTTTACAGACAAATTACCTTTAGGAAGCATTGACGTACTTTTTTTGTGCTCAGCTCACGGCGACAGCAAAAAATTTCTGGAGGCCAGTCCGATTCCAGAACATGTGAAAATTGTCGATTTGTCCACTGATTATCGCCATGCTCGCGAAGGCAATGATTTTGTGTACGGACTTCCCGAACTAAACTGCGAAGCGATAAAATCTGCGAGACATGTGGCAAATCCTGGCTGTTTTGCAACGACAATTCAGCTTGCACTTCTTCCGCTCGCATCAGCAAAACTGCTGAAAAATGATGTTCACGTAAATGCAATAACCGGATCCACCGGCGCAGGCGTGAAACCTTCATCCACATCGCATTTTAGCTGGAGAAATAATAATATTTCTGTGTACAAAGCCTTTGAGCATCAGCATTTGGAGGAAATATTGCAATCGGTGCATCAGTTGCAGCCCGAATTCGATAAAGAACTCAATTTTATTCCGGTTCGGGGAAATTTTGCTCGCGGTATCTTTGCCACCGCGTACACAAAGTGTGATTTATCGCAGGAAGAGGCCGAAAAACTTTATCGTGATTTTTACAAAAATGCTGCATTTACCTTCGTGGTTTCCGAAAACCCGGATATGAAGCAGGTCGTAAACACAAATAAGGCCATTGTACACCTAGAAAAGCATGGCGACAATCTTTTGATCATCTCTGCAACTGACAATTTGCTAAAAGGTGCTTCCGGCCAGGCAGTTCAAAACATGAATTTGATGTTTGGGTTGGATGAGAAAACAGGCTTGAATTTAAAATCGATTGGATTTTAGTTAATTTCTTTGAAAATAACTCCGAATCTCAATTGACATTCTTACAAAGTGCTAATTTTATGTTTTATAACATATTTTTACGCAAATTTTTGTTAAATATTTTGGCTGAATTTACAAAGTGCAGTATCTTTGCATCGTGATTTTTTCATAGTATTAGATTTAAGGTTAACAAAAAGATTGGTTGTCAAGCGTGGCAACCATTCTTGATTTTAAAGAGTCTGTTCTTATACCATTGAAAAAATATTCTCAGCAATTATCTTTCCCTGATAGTTATCCAATCATATCTAATTTTATTTCAAAAGATTCTAATCGTAATTTTCTTTGCAATTTTCAAAGCCGTGGACAACGTACTCAAATCGGTAAACAATTCACCGCTCTCGCCGGCATAATGGCTGTGACCGACAGGTTTCAGTTCTATGGTTTTCGGATCGTTGGTGTCGAATGCAGCCATGTAAACCACTGCGGGCTGGCTGGATGTTTTATATTCCTTGTTGTCGGGGTATTTATTGTTGGTCCAGTATTCGTTCCAGTCCCAAGATTGATTCAGTTCAAGAAACAGTTGATACTTTCCGTTCAGTTTTTCGTCGGTCATCAGTGTCATTTCGAATGACGAAAGTGGGGTTGCACCCGTATAAGCATCCACTACAGGGCGTTCGGGCGTTGGGAGCAGGGTGCCGCGTTCGTTGGTTATGTTGCGTTCGTGAAACCAGAAAGGTAGTGTTGCCGGACGCTGAATTTCACCCGGCATCCATTTTCCGGTGTTCCGGTCTGCTCTTTTGAAAGTCCCTTTCCCGATACTTTCCGATACATAAAGTGTCTGAATGTACTTTCCGGTGCTGTCGGCCAGCCAAACAGCATACAGAGGATGGTTATGCGACTTGCCTTTTTCAAATTTCAGGGTGATCTGGCTTCCATTCCCACTGGTGCCATAAGTGTATGTGGGTACTACTTCGGGAGTTTTGTCTGCTGCTTTGCAGGAGTATAAAATTGCAGCCGAAATGAGGACTATTGCTAAGTTAAATGTTTTTGTTTTCATATTTTTTTATGAGTTTGATTACAAAATCTGTATTTTGTTATAAAACGAAACTTATATTTTGATTATTATCCCGATAGTGGGCAGAATGGTGCCGTTATACGTTTCGATCATACGTAATCCCTGCAGGTCTTCGCGGTTGCTTGGGTGTTTCAGTATATTTCCTTCGGCATCCCGGTTGGTATATATCGGCGGACTTTGTGACTTGAAATTATAGGCATTCTGAATATCGGTGTACAAATTCAACACCCATTTTTTGAAATAGAACTCTTTGTCAATCCTTATATCCAGCTGATGTGAATTTTTAAGGCGAAGTGAGTTGAAATTTCTGTAATCAACGATTGCCTGATTGGTTACGCTCCAGGCGTCTTTGTTTTCAGACAGCTCCATATCGATTGGTGAATAAGGTGCTCCGCCTACGAAGCGCCACCGTGTTGCAATGTTCCAGCTTCCGGCGAATTTGTAACTGCTTATCAGGTTGAGCACGTGTCTCGTGTCCCAGCTTGATGGGCGGTAAACTTCGTTTTTGTCGGTGAATTCACTTCTGAAAAATGTATAGGTCAGCGAGGTGTTAAGCTGTTTCCATTCTATGATTTTAGCCAGAAATTCTACTCCGTAAGCTCTTCCTTTACCGGTTGAGATGATTTCCTCGTCGCCCACCTGGCCGTAGTCAGTCCCTTTGCTGGCTATGCTTAATCCATCAGCAACGGAAAGCGGATAATTCATATACTGCTTGTAGAATCCTTCCAGTGTAAACCTCAGTTTTTCTGCCGGACGATAGTCAAAACCAACAATGGCCTGATTGGATATCACCGATTTGAGCTTTTCGTTTTTGTTTACATATTCACCTCCGGTTGTATACTTGTATCCCAATGTAGTGTAAGCAGGCTGCATGGCATATCTGCCGAAATTGGAATTAAAATCCAGCTTGTCATTCAGTTTGTAAGAAAGTGAAAGCCTTGGAGATAATTGGTTGAGCGGATTGCTCATGTTTTTATTGTAATTGTTGCCAATGGTACTTAATCCAAGCGACAACCGCAATCTTTCGTCCAGATACGAATCGGAAGCTTGCACGAAGGCCTGATATCCCAGTAAATTCAAATCGGTACTGTATTGCAAATCGCTGAGCTGTCCGTCTTTGAAGATTTTTCTATTTGTTTCGTTTATGTAATGTGAATATTTCAGCCCACCCCCGAACAGTAGTTTTACGGGTAAATCCGGATACATTCGTTCGAATCGGATTTTGTTTTCTGCTTCGTCAGATGTGTAATCGGAGATTTTTGGCAGGTTTTCGTCGTTGTTTTCATATTTGAAATTGTTGTTTCGGAGCATGTTGCGGCTCAGTACCCACGTATCGTAATAGCTTTCGCCGAAGTGCTTGTAAACAGCCCCAACCACGTAATTCCACTGTTTGTATGTGGGCAGATAGTTCAGAAGATATCTTTGAGCCTCAGTGCCTGTTTCCTGCAGATCGGTATTGAGTGTCATATTGTCAATGGCACCGAGTCCAATAAATGTTATTTCATTTTTTTGGTCGATTTTATATTTGTACTTCAACTGAAAATCGTTGTAAGTAGGTAGAAACGGCAGCCCGATTAACTTAAACAGCAGTTGAAGGTACGATTGGCGTGCCGAAACAATGAATGTAGATTTTTCACCGATCGGTCCGTCAAGTGTGAAAGCGGCATCGGATGCACCAATCGACAGTTTTGAGTGTATCCGGTCCGAACTTCCGTCCTTTTGCTTTAGTTCCATCACAGAACTCAGCGCATTGGGCCTGTTGGCCGGAAATGCACCGGTATAAAAGTCAATTTCCCTGATAAAATCGGGATTGATAATACCTACCGCTCCACCCGAAGAGCCCTGAGTGGCAAAGTGGTTGATAATAGGTATTTCAATGCCATCCAGGTAGAACACATTTTCAGATGGTCCGCCTCCGCGAACAATCAGGTCGTTGCGGTTCGGATCCGTAGCACCCACTCCGGGCAGAGTCTGTACTACTTTGGAAACGTCGCGGTTGGCACCCGCAGTTTTTTCAATCTGCTGCACTCCAACGGATAAAACCGAAACAGGACTCTCGATGCGCTTGATATTCAGATTACTTCTTACGACAACTTCTTTGAAAACGAAAGATGCTTCGGGTACCGGAATATCTATAAATGCTGTCTGATTACCCTGAACCTGAATTTCCGGAGATAGAGTTTTCTCAAAACCTACATAAGTAACTAATAATCTGACGAATCCCGGTGTGATTCCGGTGAAAATAAAATTTCCATCGAGGTCGGTAGTCGAACCAATGGTTGTTCCCTGAATCTGAACGGTAGCAAACTCAAGTGGCTCATTGGTCTTTTCATTGAATACACGCCCTTTTATACTCCCGTTCTGCGCAAATGCATTGAAAGAAAATGTTATTATTAATACTAAATAAAAAAATCGATGTTTCATTTTTATATAAATTATTTTAGAATGTTTTCGTTCTAAATTAAACAATTATAGCTCATATTTGTTTTATATTTAGTTCGATTTTTTATTTGATTTTATTAAAAACAAACAATATCTTTGTAAACCAGATATTTATAAATAAAAAATCGGGAAATATTTTATTGATTATTGAATATCAGCTAAATGAAAACGAAAAACATATTGATTGAAATAATTGATCAGTTAGAGAACTACGAGAATGCTTGCATCGCCAATAATTCTGAAACTTCCACATCAGACTTCCTGGAATTTCTGTATTTACAAGATCAACTTTCTGAAAATAATTCTAAAAGACAAGCTTTGAGTGGTGGACATGATGACTGGAGGCTTGACACTTCGACGAAAGCAGAGATGAACACCGATGTTTCAATTCTGGTGGTTTTGCTTTATCGGTACGCAAAAGGATATATTAAAAAAGCCCTTGCCGGAAGCGATTTGAAGAATGGTGATGATTTTTCGTTTCTCATCACACTGATGACTCACGAAAGTTTGACAAAAATTGAGTTGACAAAACTCCTGGTGATGGAAAAAACGTCTGGTAATGAGATAATTAATCGGCTTGTGAAATTGAAATTTTTTGAGCAAACGCCCGATGAGGAAGACCGGCGAAGCGTGCGAATTCGGATTTCGGATTATGGCAGAAGTCAGGTTATCAAAGTGCTACCTGAAATGCAAAAGGTTTCCAGCATTGTAACCGGAAACCTGGATAATAATGAAATAAGGACGCTGACCTATCTGCTGAGAAAATTAGATGCATATCACAACGAAATTTATCACCACAAAAAAGAGTATGAATTAAAAGATTTGTTGTAAAACATAGTGAGAGTTTACTGTTTCGGGCTACCCAATCTCGCTCAATTCCAGCCAACGCATTTCTTTATCATCCAGCAGTTCCGTTAAATATGAGAACCGTTCCGAAAGTTTGATAATTTCGTCGCTGTC
>CAZIRA010000033.1:8176-12968 GCA_964541615.1 uncultured Paludibacter sp. | reverse complement strand
TTCGTCGGCTCATCCAGAATAAGGAAATTCGGGTTTTGCATCAGCACGGTGCAAAGGTGCAAACGACGTTTTTCGCCTCCGCTCAATTTGTAAACATAATTGTGCTGTTTTTCAGGAACAAAAAGAAAATAATTCAGAAATTGGGAAGCAGTCATCTTCTTTCCATTGCCCAAATCCACTTCTTCGGCAATATCACGTACCACATCAATTACCTTCATTTCTTCGTTAAAATTCAATCCTTCCTGGCTGTAATAACCAAATCGAACCGTTTCGCCAATGTCCACACTTCCGCTGTCAGGTTTCACATCGCCAAGTAGAATTTTAAGAAAAGTCGTCTTTCCCGTACCGTTTTTCCCCACAATACCCAGTTTCTCATAGCGGGCAAAATTATAGTAAAAATTATCCAGGATTTTCAAATCGCCGTACGCTTTGCTGATGTATTTTGCTTCAAAAATCTTCGAACCTAGATACGATGCTTTTACGGCCAGTTTCACGTTTTCATTTACCATGCGCTGTTTGGCACGTTCTTCAATGTCGTAAAAACGATCGATGCGACCTTTCGATTTCCCGGTGCGGGCTTGAGGAGTGCTACGCATCCATTCCAGTTCCCGGCGGTAGATGTTTTGTGCCGAAGCAGTTTCTGCATTGAAATTATCAATCCGCTCCTGCCGTTTTTCCAGATAATAACTGTAGTTTCCCGAGTAGATAAAAAGCATCTGATTGTCCAGTTCCAGAATGTCGGTACACACACGATCTAAGAAATAACGGTCGTGCGTAACCATCAGCAACGCCATCGACGAGCGTTTCAGGAAATCTTCCAGCCATTCCACCATTTCCAAATCCAGGTGGTTGGTCGGCTCATCCAGAATAAGCAATTCCGGTTCGCTGATAAGTACATTGGCAAGTGACACACGTTTGAGCTGACCACCGGAAAGTTCACCGATTTTCTGCTCAAAATCCGTAATTCTCAATTTTCCGAGAATTTGCTTGATGCGCGTTTCGTAATCCCAGGCTTTCAGAATATCCATTTTAGCCAAAATCTCTGTCATTTCAGCTTTTTCCGGATGAAGCATGGCATGCTCGTAATCAGCTATAGTACGAACAATTTCGTTGTCGCTTTGCAAACAGGCATCTATAACAGAAAGTTCGGCAGGAAAATCAGGTGATTGTTCCAGATAGCCAATCCGAAGGTCTTTTTTGTAAGTAATAGTGCCAGCATCGGGGCTTTCAAGATCGGCAAGGATATTGAGCAGTGTGGTTTTTCCGGCACCATTACTGGCAATCAACGCCACTCGCTGATTATTGGAAATACCGAATGAAATACCGTCAAAGAGTCGTTTATCGCCGAAAGATTTGGTGAGATTTTCTACCTGAATATAGCTGATCATTTGTTTGTTTGAGTGGTTGAATAGAATTAATTGAACTAAGGTTTGTTTTTTGGATCCCGATTGCTATCGAGGAAAGGTTTTTGCAAGAAAAAGAAACCTTATTATTGACATTTGGCACATTATGACTGATTAAATTGCTTTTTCTTCGAATTTACGTTAATTGAGATTACAAACAGCTGACAATCTGCCATTTAGTCTTTAACCACTCAACTAATCAACTATTCAACTATTCAACTATATAACCAATCAACTGTTCAACCAATTATCTATTACTCAAAAATTCATTCCTTTTCCCTGCAAAAACATCATACCGGCAATAAAGACAGTCTAACGAGCCGTTTAGCAATTCCACTTTCTTGCTGGGTTTTAAGCCGATTTTATAGAGAAATTCTTCGCTGGAGCTGATTACCCAAGCAGAACTGCCCATGAATTTATGCTTCAAAACTGTTCCGAGTGATTTATACACATCGCTGATATTGGCCGGACTGATGCGCTCTCCATAAGGCGGATTTGTAACCAGTATGCATTTTTCTGAGGGTGCTTCCAATTCCTGAACCGGACGTACTTCTATCCGGATATATTTGTTCAGTCCGGCACTTCTTACATTTTTTTCGGCAATGCGTACGGCTCTCAGCGAAATATCCGAGCCGTAAATCATATGTTCAAATTCACGTTCGCCCGTGTCGTCGTTGCTGATATTTTCAAACAAATCCTCGTCAAAGTCATTCCATTTTTCAAAAGCAAAACCGCTTCTGTAAATTCCCGGAGGGATATTGAGTGCAATCAACGCAGCCTCAATCAGAAAAGTACCCGATCCGCACATGGGATCAACGAAATCAGTTTCACCGTGCCATCCGGTCATCAAAATCATCCCGGCTGCCAGCGCTTCATTGATGGGAGCTTCGGTCTGGCTCTCCCGGTAACCACGCTTGTGGAGCGAATCACCGGAGCTGTCCAACGAGAGCGTGCACAGATTCTGAGCTATATGGATATTGATCATCAACTTTGGATTGTCTATGCTGACCGATGGACGTTTATCGTATTTTTCCTGAAAAAAATCAACGATTGCGTCTTTCACCCGATAGGCAACAAATTTTGAATGACGGAATTCGTCAGAAAAGACAGTGGAATCAATAGCAAAAGTGGTATTCAAACTCATGTACTTTTCCCAATCGATTTTTTTTACTTTATCGTAAATTTCATCCGCATCATTTGCTTTGAAAGTGAGAATCGGCTTGAGGATGCGCGATGCTGTTCGCAAATTAAAATTTGCCCGATACATCATTTCCTGATTTCCGGTAAAACTAACGGCACGTCGTTGCAACTGCACATTGTTTGCTCCAAGTGACACCAATTCTGCTGCCAAAACTTCTTCCAAACCTTTGAAGGTTTTGGCGATCATTTCAAATTCAATCATATTTTTTATTTATTTGCCGAAATAAACATCAGCAAAGACTTTTAGTTAGTTTCGCTTTTGAGAACAAGGACTTTTATGTGCCAATAATTTATCAAACTGATTACAATTTTACGTCGTATTTCACTTCGTATCTTTTACGACATTTTGCACATCCATGCTTGCTGTTACAACCTTTGCAAATCTTAAAAGGTGGAATAGAACAGTTAATCACAGGTTTTGACAACAAATGATACGTCTCAGCTCCATTCTTATTTAGTTTCAGTCCTTTTTTTTTATGTTTTTTCTTCTTTTTCTCGTGTCTGGTTTCTGAGTCGTCCTTACTTTTTCTTTGTAGAATTTTAGAGCCTGCAGGCACATCTGAATCTACCCAGATATTACCTCCGATAACAGTTTTTTCACCAATCTTTATTGGTCCAAGAATGGTGGAATTGGAGTAAATGATCACATCGTCTCCAATTTTCGGATGGCGGTCAATGCCTTTAATCGGATTGCCTTCCTCATCCAGCGGGAAGCTCTTAGCTCCAAGCGTAACTCCCTGATAAATACGGACATTATTACCAATAACAGCCGTTTCTCCTATTACCACACCAGTTCCGTGGTCAATCATAAACGAATTTCCGATTTTGGCTCCGGGATTAATATCAATACCAGTTTCTGAATGAGCGAGTTCGGTAATTACACGCGGAATAATTGGAACATCCAACTGAAGCAGTGCGTGGGCAAACCGGTAACTGCTGATTGCCCGGATTCCGGGATAGCTGAAAATCACTTCTCCCACACTTTTCGAAGCCGGATCGCCGTTGTAGGCTGCCACTGCGTCATCATGAAGTGCTTTACGAAGCTTAGGCAGTGTTAAAATAAACTGATCTGCCGTATCTGCCGCCCGTTTGTTTAAGTCTTTGCAATTAAAATCAATGGAAGTATTATCAAAGCAAACTCCCGATTTTATCTGCTCCACCAAAAGCCTGTGAATCGTCTTTACGTGGTTTTCGATGTGTGATTTCATGTTCTCGGGATTTATGTCGGAATTGCCGAAATAACCGGGAAAAATAACCGCACGCAACAATTTAACTATCTCCTCAATAACATCGGTGGATGGCATGGGATGATTTTCGGCCTGTTGACGGCAAACACTTTTAAGAGAATCTAAATTGGTTAATTTTTCTATGCTGCGTTGTATTTTGTCCTTCATTTATCGTTTCAAAAAAATGTTAGTATCTTATTAAAACAAATAATCAGTAAAAGTGTTCCAAATTTTGAATATTGGAGATTTAAAATTATCACAAGGTTTCTGGATTCTTGAATTTCTCAATTTCTCGAAGTGCATTCAGAAGCCTCTCCTCTCCCACCCCTGAAATTTTTGCATAAGGCGTACCGAGTGCTTGAATCTCTTTTTCGTACCAATCAAGAAAATACTCCCGATCATCACCGTGCTCCCTTACCGGATCGTATTCCCAAGGAAGATCTGGCTCTGCAAGGAGATAAAAATCGATAAAACGGGCAGATAATCTTTCAGAAACGAATTCAGGGATAACATTATATTTGTATTCAAGCCACACTTTAGTAATGATCAGATCGGTATCGAAAAACACAAATTCATCTTCGGTTTGAAAATTTTCGTATTTTTTTTCCTGTTGTATTTGTAGTCGTGCAATCTTCTCCACGTCATTGAATGTATATTCCCTCCCCAAATTTTCGACATAACCACGCGCAAGTTCCCGCTCCCAACTGCAATTGAAGTGTGAAGCCAGCTTTTTGCAAAGCTCCGTTTTCCCGGTGGACTCAGGACCAATAACTGCTATTTTCAACATTTTTGAAGATTTTTTCTTATTCTACTTATTAAAAAAGATATATTTGCTAACTTGCAGACTCAAATTTTTAATAAAATGTACAAAATTACAACATTTATTCTGCTTTTCCTGATTTTCGCGACTTTTAGTTACGAAACAAATGCTCAGAACTGGGATATCCGGACACTGGAAAAGAT
>CAZIRA010000033.1:0-8076 GCA_964541615.1 uncultured Paludibacter sp. | reverse complement strand
GGACACACCTCGCTGGCATTTTCAGCTGCTACATCGCTATCGCTCAAATATCCGAAATGGTACGTGATTGCTCCTTCCTACTTCTGGGCGTGTTCTGTGGGCTACTCAAGGATGAATCTGGGAGTACATTATCCTTCGGATGTGATTGCAGGAGCCGTATTAGGAATTGGAAGTGCTTATTTGACCTTGCTCGTGAACGAATGGTTCTGGGGGAAATTAAACAACAATAGAATCCTGACACTTCATAGTTATCCTCTGTAAAACTGATAAAATTTTCTGACATTATGAATCACACTAATCCTGTTCGCCTGTTTAATCTGGTATGTATATTCTTCCTCCTAAGCTGCTTTGAGCCTGCTCACGCCAAAAGTAAGCGGACTGAAAGCATTCCGTTCAGAATGGTGGGCAGCTATGTGATGGTAGATGTAAGCATAAACAATTCTCCACCGCTGAGTTTTATCATAGATACCGGCATCAGAACTTCAATAATAGCTGATTTAGGCGAAAACGATTCCATTCAATTTTTCTCGTCCGACAGTATCTCAATTCAAGGATTGGGCGGCGGAGATAATTTAAGAGCCCTGCGTTTTAAAAACAACAAATTAGAAATTGGAAAATTAGACTTTCACAATACCGACATCATCGTTTTAATTGACAAAACCTTCAATCTCTCTAACATTACAGGTGAAAAAATCAACGGTATTTTGGGATCTGACATATTGGAGGACTATATTGTGGAAATCAATTATCAAACAAATCGAATTAATTTTTTTGAACATTCCAAATTTCAATTACCTAAGAAATATACTGCAATCCCAACCCTACTTATAAATCATAAACTTTACGTCAATGCTGACATTGTGAATGCTGATGACAGCGTAAAAAAAGTAGTAATGCTGCTTGACACAGGAGCAGAAGTAGGAGCCTGGCTGCAAAACATCAGCAATAAAGGAGTAAGAATACCCGATAAAAATGTTTTTGGCTACATAGGAGAAGGATTGAATGGAGAAATTTTCGGACATTACGCCTACGCAAAAAGTTTATGCCTGGGACCTTATTGCATCAAAAAGCCAATCATAACCTTCCCTGACTCAATTTACATCAGCCAATCGATACTCAATTCAAGCAGGGACGGTACGCTTGGTAATCAAATCCTGAAGCGTTTTGACCTGATAGTTGACTTTAAGACGCCTGCATTGTATCTTCGCCCAAATCAAATGTTGCAAAACAGTTTCAGCTATAATATTGCCGGGATAGAACTACTGCAGGATTATCCTCGTTTTTATGAAACAAGAGTCAGCAAAGTTTGGAAAGATTCTCCGGCTGATAAAAAAGGCGTTAAGATAGATGATCTAATTTTAGAGGTTGATAAACAGCCTGTATTTACATTAAAACTGTCTGAAATTCGAAAAATATTTGAAACTCCCCGCAGACTGCCTTTACACCTGGTTATTCAAAGAGAAAATGAGGTGATTGATGTTTTTTTGGATATGAGAAGCGCTCTTTAGGAGGCATTTTACCTGTCATTGGCTCGACAGTACACGAATTCGGGGATACGTTGCAAATGAGATATTACAACTCTACAGGAGCTGCGTAACAGCTACTTTTTCTGCATCCACTATGAACTTTAACAAATATTCAGCTGCCCTAAACTGGTTGAGGCATACTCTTTTTCCATTGAAAATACCCTGCTACGGCCATCACGGTATAAATCACAAATAAGATTGTGGTGGGATAAAGTCCTTTGTAGAAATAAAGTCCGGCAGCAAAAGCATCTACAATTATCCACACCAGCCAGTTTTCAATTTTCTTTTTGGCAAGCATATAGGTTGCGATGATGCTTAGCGAACCGACCAATGAATCGGCAACGGGTACCGGCGAATCGGTAAGGTATTTCAAAACAAAATAATAGACGAAAAAAACTCCAACAGCTGATAATGAGTAGTGGACAAATTGTTTTTGAGAAGTAATACGTGTTATTACCAGCGATTTGTTATGAGTGACTTCGCTTTTTCGCTGCCAGGTAATCCATCCGTATACACTGATAATGAGATAGTAGAGCTGTAACGATATTTCAGCATACAGTTTGCTGTGAAAAAACACCCAGATGTACAGGAGCGAACTCAGAAATCCGAAAATCCACAAAGCGGATTTTTCACGGATGGATAAGAAAAGATAGATAAGACTGAAAACTACGCCCGTGATTTCTATCCAGTTAATTCGTAAATAGTCAATCATATCAATCTTAAAAACTTATCTGCCTTTGGCTAATATTTTTTCGTAAGCTCCTTTTGTATTAAGTACCTCTATCGCCTTTTTCAACGAGTTATTTTCAATTCCGATTACACGGTAAAATTCATTTACCTCCCAAAGATTATTAGCTATGATGGCTTTCATCTGCAATTTAATCAATCTTTTAGAGCGGTTGTATTCTTCTTGATTGAAGGGTATTTTTTCTTTTTCGCCCCCGGCAATCATCTCTTTCAGCACAGTTTCACTCACCTCGAATTCTTTGTTAAATTTTTCGAAATTGGGATATTGAGTTTTTAATTTCTCTCTATTCGTGTTCATAAATTGAATTACGGTGTTGTTGACAATACCTTTACCCACTAAATCGCGGTGATAAGCCGTGTTGTCAGCCGTATCAATCGGCACAAAAATATCGGGCATAATTCCGCCACCACCATACACTGTCCGTTTCTGAACCAGCGTTTTGTATTGCAACGAATCAGGGAAATGAATGCTGTCGGCATGCATCAGCTCACCGCTGTTGTATCTGTCCATCAAATCTTTGTTATATTCTTTCGAGCCGTTCGAGTAAGGTTTTTGAATGCTTCGGCCGGTCGGCGTGTAATATCGTGCAACAGTAAGACGCATCATCGAGCCGTCGTTGAGCGGTAATTCTCTCTGCACCAATCCTTTACCAAAAGTTCTGCGCCCGATTACCACTCCACGATCCCAATCCTGTATGGCGCCACTCAAAATTTCGCTGGCAGATGCGGAATATTCGTCCACAAGCACCACTATACGACCATCTTCAAAATTTCCTCTGCGGGTAGAGCGTGCATCACTTCTCGGCACGTTCAATCCGTCGGTATAAACAATCAATTTGTCGGCAGTCAGGAACTCGTCAGCCAGTTCAATCGAAGTTTTCAAATACCCGCCGCCATTCCTTTCAAGACTCAGAACGAGGTCTTTCATTCCTTGTCCTTTCAGTTTCAAGAGTGCTTTATTAAATTCTTCGGTAGTCGTACTTCCGAAATTATTCACTTTTATATAGCCTATTTTATCCGTCAGCATATACGATGCATCGACGCTGTAAATTGGAATTTTGTCACGAATAATCTTAAATTCGATCAATTTCGAATTATTTCCACGCATCACTTTGATCCAAACAGGAGTGCCACGTTTTCCACGAAGTTTTTTTAGAATATCCGAATTTTGAATTTTCACTCCGGCCACCAGACTGTCGTTGATCAGGATAATTTTATCGCCTGGAAATACTCCCACTTTTTCAGCCGGTGTGCCCGAAACAGTCTGCACCACATTGATGGTATCTTTGATAATCTGAAACTGCACGCCGATGCCGTCGAAGCTGCCTTCAAGCGGTTCGTGCATGCGCTGAACTTCCTCTTTCGGAGTGTAGGTAGAATGCGGATCAAGCTCTTCGAGTAAGCCTCTGATGGCACTTTCTACGATTTTTTTGTCATCTACAGTATCCACATACATGCTTGAAATAGCCGATAAAGCCTGCGAAAGTTTTCGTTGCTGTGTCGGTGAAATCCCTTGTGCATTCACACCAAAACCGATAGTTAACAATAATATTAAGGAAAATATTTTTTTCATTTATGAATAAATTTTTTCAAAATTTCACCGCAAAGCTATAAAAATAATGCTCCACGGCGCGGTTCATTTATGTTTTTACAATAATCCGAAAAGATAATTAACGTTTACATGCGTAATAATACATTTCCGGCGTTTAAATCATTTATTTTACAACCTCTAATCCGTGCAATTTGTTCGTAAATTCTCTCAATCGGCATTGCACTTTCGTCCGTTTCGATAAAAAGACGTTCAATCGGAGTTATCTGAATGCTTTCGGGATTGAATTTTTCTCCAAAAGACAGATCAATTCTGGCTTTTAGGAGTTGTCCGGCCAACTGTGGTTTTCCTCTAAAACCGTGAACAATCCACTTTTGTGAAGGGTTGAACATTTTTTTCAACTCAATCAGTTTATTGAAACGACCTGCACAATGTATAATCAGCGGTTTTTGAAACAATTCGGAGAGTTTAATTTGTTCAGAAAAAACTTCAATCTGCCTTTCTGGTGTAGTTTCGATATTTTTATCCAATCCACATTCTCCAATCATCACAACCCGATTATCCTCTGCTATTTTCATCAATCTTTCAATCCAAAATTGATCTAAATTCTCTAAATCCCAGGGATGAATTCCAACAGATACAAAGCTTTGAATATCCGAATTGACGAACTCCTCTGCGTCTGTTAATGACAAATTTCGAACCGCAATATTATGCATGTCCGAAAAACTTTTGTGGGTATGTATATCAACGATTTTCAACGGGTAAAAATATTAAACGTGCGAAATTGAAGAATTCCACACGTTTACCAAAAAGAATAATAATAAAAAATCACTTTATAAACTTGATTGTAAGTGGATATTGCCAGTCTTCGCCGTTAAATGACTTGATGGAGGCAATAATTATAAATACCATCACGAGAATTCCCCATACCGAAAGGATACCAATTCCTACAATAATTGGAATGGTGATAACCCCTACAACCAGCCAAATGGTGTATGTGATGATGAAATTCATGATGTTTTTTCCATGAATATCAACCCTTTGGCTATCCGTTTTTCCTACCAGCCACATTACAAGAGGCACGATGAATGCGGAAAAAAACTGCGATAAATGCATAATGAGCAGGTAGAGATTTTCATCCAATCCGAACAACGGTTTGCTGTTTAACTGCACCTTTGATACTTCTGAACTCGAAGTTGGTTGATGCTCGCGGTCGAGCACTTTTGCCTTTTCAGCATCAAATTCCTCCTGCGTCAAAGCTCCTTTTTCTAAAAGATCCTGCAGGTTTTTGATTTTTTCGTATTCGTCGTAGGTCATTTGTTTTTGTATATTAGATAAGGTAAAATAAATGGAAATTATTTCATACTCGAAACTCAGAAATCAGAATTAAAAAAATCACTCCTGATGTCTGTAAACAGTCTGTTTTCTGTCTGGCCCTACCGATACTATTTTGATTGGCACCTGCAATTCATCTTCCAGGAAATCGAGATACGCGTTCAGCTCTTCGGGAAGTTCGTTTTCATTCTGAATTTTAGTAAGGTCAGTTTTCCATCCCGGCATTTCAACAAATACAGGTTCCAAACCCTCGCTGATATCGTAAGGGAATTCTTCTGTTTCCAGGCCGTTAACTTTATAGGCTACACAGGCTTTGATGGTGTCAAAATCATCGAGCACATCGCTTTTCATCATGATTAGCTGAGTCACGCCGTTGATCATGATAGCATATTTAAGCGCCACCAAGTCAATCCAACCGCAACGACGTGGTCTGCCTGTAACCGAGCCAAATTCAAAACCGTTTTTGCGCATTTTGTCACCGGTTTCGTCTAATAATTCTGTTGGGAACGGTCCGCTTCCTACACGTGTACAATAAGCTTTGAAAATTCCGTAGACTTCACCGATTCTTCCGGGAGCAACTCCCAAACCGGTGCAAGAGCCTGCACAAACAGTATTGGATGATGTCACAAAAGGATACGAACCAAAATCGATATCGAGCATGGTTCCTTGCGCACCTTCGGCCAAAATCCGTTTATCGGCAGCCATTTCTTTGTTCACAAAGTGCTCGCTGTCAATAAATTCGAATCGTTTCAGGCACTCAATTCCTTCAAACCATTCTTTTTCCATTTGCGGAAGTTCGTATGGAATATCATACGCTCTCAGAATTGACAAATGTTTTTCAACCGCAACTTTGTATTTTTCCTCAAAATTATGAAGGATATCCCCTACTCTTAGTCCGTTACGGCCGATTTTGTCGGTGTAGGCCGGCCCTATGCCTTTGCCGGTGGTTCCGATTTTCATATCGCCTTTGGCTGTTTCAAGTGCTTTGTCGAGCAAACGGTGTGTAGGAAGGATGAGATGGGCTTTTTTGGAAATTTTCAGGCGGTCAGTAAGTGGATGTCCGGTTTTCTCGAGCGCATCTACCTCTTCTTTGAACGAACCTGGGTCAAGCACTACACCGTTTCCAATGACATTTACCTTGTCGCCCTGGAAGATTCCTGAAGGGATAGAGCGAAGTACAAATTTCCGCCCCTCAAATTCGAGTGTGTGGCCGGCATTAGGACCACCTTGAAAACGTGCAACTACATCATAATGAGGTGTTAACACATCTACTACTTTACCTTTTCCTTCGTCTCCCCATTGCAGTCCAAGCAATACATCGATTTTTTTCATTCCTATGATCTAATTAAGAGTCAAAGCTCAAAAAACACAAGATTTTAAGCAATACGTTGTGATTTGAGCGTTTGAAAATGAGTTTAATATGTGATAATTATATAAATATTCGGTTGTAATTCTGAAAAACTGACATCAGCATTTCTGAAAAGAAACATTGAAAAAAAAGCTACACTACCTTTAGGAAATATTTGGTAGTAAAGATTTTGAACATTCTTTACTTAATTTTCTCCATTTCAGCTTTGCATTTTTTGCAAGTTCCGTAAAGATAGAGTGAGTAATAGGAAACTTCAAACTGCGCGAATTTCTTGTTTTGAATGATTGTCCTCACCTTTTTATCGGAAAATTCTTTGATTTTGCCACAAGTAGTACAGACCAAATGATTGTGCATCACGGTTCCAAATGTCTTTTCGTACTGGGCTATCTGGTCGCCAAACTGATGTTTTACCACCAATTTACATTCAAGCAGAAGTTCAAGGGTATTGTAAACCGTCGCCAAACTCACCCGGTAATCGGACTGCATCGCGTTGTAAAGCAGTTCCGCGTTGAAATGGCCGTCGTGGCTGTAAACACGCTCCAAAATGGCGTATCTTTCGGGCGTTTTGCGGTGTTTTTTCCCAATTAAGAATTTGGTAAAAATCTCTTTGACGCTTTCTAACGAATAATCTTCTCTCATTAAGGAAAAAGTTAAACTGAGTTTTTATCTAAAAGCTTTATATTTTTGAAACAAACAAACAAAAGTACAAATTTTTACTATATCTGCCTATTAAATATTCATAAAATCAACCTCATTTTTTATTTCTGAAAAAATATACTTTTGTGAAACAAGGTCAGAGTAGTCAAATCCGCTTATTTTTTCTAGAATTAATTTTGAAAAATATTCATCTTTCCTACAGAGCCGGCTCAATGCCAGCGAGATTGACTTGTATAAATGCAGCTCATCCGAAGCTGAAAGTTCTACCGATCGATTCAAGATTTGAAGCAATTCCTCTTCTGAAATCGTTTTCCAAACCCGTGCAATTACCATAAAACCGACAATCTGGTTCCACATTTTGTCAGAATTTATCAGATCCAGCACCAGTTCGGTGGCAAATGGAAGTTTTGAGAATAAATTCATGGAAATTTGCTCGGCAAGCTCAGTCTGATCCACGGCTTCCATCCATTCTTCGGCATCTTTTTTTGAGAATTTTTTGAGCGGTTGTAGAAGCGTAGCCAGTATCATCGTTTCCCTGATTTTCAACGCCCAAAGCCGGGATGCCAAATCGTGGTTCGGCGAATAATTTTGGCTTATTTCTTTGATTCTCGGAATATTTACTCCGAAATTTCTTTTGTATTTCAATCCACGCTGAGTCATGGATGCAGACACTTCGCCGTTCATCGAAAGGCGTATTTTCTTTCTTATTTCCCTGACCGTATCGTCTATTTCTTTGTTTTCAATAAAAAATTTCATTGTAAAAATTAGTTGTTTTGGTAAAAAAAATTTGCACAATCTCAAAAACTGACTTATCTTTGCACCCACAAAAACATGGTGGTTGTAGCTCAGTTGGTTAGAGCGTCGGATTGTGGTTCCGAAGGTCGCCGGTTCGA